>CAZXJK010000227.1:0-4956 GCA_964640895.1 uncultured Methylomonas sp. | reverse complement strand
TGCCAATGCCAATATTATACATATTAACACGTAGTATTTGTTGATAAAGGTATAAGTACCCACGCAAACAAACACATACATTTTTACTGGTCTTTTTTTCCATCGTCTGCGTTGCATAAAGAGTTGCGTAGCTAGCTATGCGCTAATTTTTAATGGGATAAATAATAAAAACTTGCATTTTAAGACGACTGGTCGTATATTTATTTCATGGGAGAAATCAACAATAAACAACTCAAACGTGAAAAGCTGTTAGACCAAGGCGTGAAAATGCTAATGGAGCAGGGCTATCATGGTACGGGCTTAAAAGAAATCTTAGATATTGTCGGTGTTCCCAAAGGCTCTTTTTATAATTATTTTGGTAGCAAAGAAGAATTTGCTGCGCAAGCGATTACGCATTACATAGAACCTTTTTTACTGCGCTTAGAGGGACATTTACGTAATCCACAATTAGATGGCTTAGCGGCTTTACGCCAATATTATAGTGAATTGATTATTGAAGTAGATAAATCAGGTTATAAGGGCGGTTGTTTGCTGGGTAATTTAATGGGTGAGATTGGTGATACCAGCGAGGTGTGTAATAGCTCGTTAAAGGTAGCGATTGAACGCTATCGCAGTTTGCAAGAATCTGCTTTAGTACGTGCACAACAGGAAGGGGTGGTGCGTACTGATAAAACGGCGGCGAGCATGTCAGATTTATTGGTTAATAATTGGCAAGGGGCTTTATTGCGTATGAAAATTGATCAATCGGTTGCGCCATTGGAAGAGTTTCGCGAAATGCTGTTGGATGATTATTTTAAGGTGTGCAGCTAACGGCTATGTACCTTTAAGTTGTGTAGGTTACGGGTGAGGCACGAACCCAACATTGCTGAACCCTATGCGTTGTTGTGGTTCTTATCATCCTTGGCAAACAGGGTTTTTCTGTCTTGACGCGGGAGCGTCACTGGCTGCATTCCCACGCTGGAGCGTGTGGAACGATAAGGGTGTATGCGCTGGCAGGATTGCTGTTAGCGCTTTTTTTAAACATGACTGATAAGACGATTGGTCTACTAGGGGAGGCGTTATGCCTAAATATATTATAGAACGTGAAATTCCGGGGGCCGGTGCTTTAACGGCGATTGAGTTACAGCAGATTGCACAAAAGTCCTGTTGTGTATTGACGGAAATGGGGCCGCAAATACAGTGGCTGCATAGTTATGTGACAGCGGACAAAGTGTACTGTGTTTATATTGCCCCCGATGAGCAAACGATTCGTGAACATGCAACGCGTGGCGAGTTTCCTGCTAATACAATTAATGAAATAACAACCATTATTGACCCAACCACAGGAGAATAATAAGAGTCATGTAGGAGGAAATTTTGGCCACGAATTAAATTGGTTGCGACCAAAGGCCCCTTCTACTATAAAAATAATAATAACTAATACGAGGAAGCACAATGCACATTATAAATAAACAACACTCTTCATGGCAAAAATCATTCATAGCGGGTGTATTTTCAGCAGCGACTTTAATGCTGACGACACCTGTACAGGCAGATGAAACCTGCCAATCACCCTATATGGCCAAAATTACTGGTCAGGAAGATTTTGTCTATGTTTGGACCTTAGGCATGCAAGGCGTGGGTGATGAGCAGGATAAACTGGTCACCGTGGATGTAAATCCCAAATCCAAAAATTACGGTAAAGTCATTAACAGCTTGTCAGTCGGGGGACGTAATGAAGCGCATCACTCTGGTTTTACGGATGATCGTAAGTATCTGTGGGCAGGCGGCTTAGATACTAATAAGCTGTTTATTTTTGATGTGCATACTGACCCTGCCAAACCGCGCTTAAGCAAAGTTATTAAAGATTTTGTGGCGAAAAGCGGTGGGGTAGTCGGGCCACATACGACTTATGCTTTACCTGGCCGGATGATGATTACTGGTTTATCAAATAGTAAAGATCATGGTGGGCGCACTGCACTAGTGGAATACAGCAATGCAGGTAAATATATTGCCACCCATTGGACACCGACGGATAGTGATTTACGCGGTGCAGTGAAATCAGGGAAATATGCCGATGGTTATGGCTATGATGTGCGGGTATTACCACGACGTAATGCGATGTTTACCTCATCATTTACCGGCTGGTCCAATTATATGATGGACTTTGGCAAAATGTTGGGTGATGCACAAGCCATGCAGCATTTTGGCAATACCGTAGTGCAGTGGGACTTACATACGCGACAACCAAAGAAAGTGATGGATGTACCAGGCGCACCGCTGGAAATCCGTTGTGCTTGGAACCCTAATCATAATTACTGCTTTACCACGACTGCCTTGACCTCACAAATTTGGTTAATCTATGAAGATCAACAAGGCGAGTGGCAAAGTAAAGCTGTTGCTGATATTGGTGATCCTAGTAAAATTCCGTTACCTGTGGATATTTCCATCCAAAGTGATGACAACATGCTGTGGGTCAATACTTTTATGGATGGCAAAACACGAGGTTTTGATATTTCCGATCCGTTTAATCCTAAGCAAGTATTTGAGCAAAAAATTGGCACACAAGTGAATATGGTATCTTCTAGTTGGGATGGTAAACGCTTGTATTATAGCTCTTCATTACTCGCTAATTGGGATAAGAAAGGGCAGGATAATGAGCAATTTCTGAAGCTATACAGTTGGGATGGTAAAAAATTACAACAACAGTTTGCCATTGATTTTATCAAAGAAAAATTAGGCCGTGCGCATCAGATGCGTTTTGGCGCTTATTCTTTATATTCAGGGCTAAGTCCAGATAATTCAGTCGCAAAATTGGCCAAGTTGGAGCCACTTAAATTTTAAATTGCTGTTGAGTTAAGATTTCTTTAATTTGTAATAAAATAATTTCATGTAGGTTGGATGAAGCTTATCAAGCGTAGCGTAGATAATGAAATCCGACATTTGGGGTCACCTACATGTCGGATTTCGTTTTTTAATGCTACGCAATAAAAAAATCTCATCCAACCTACTGGGTAACATTGGGGCACTGGAATTATTATTTTTATTAGGCGGAGGGCTAATATGAAAAGACTGATTATTTTATGGTTAACAGGGCTGTTTTATAGTCTTGGTGTGCCCGCAGAGACTTTGCCAACAATATTGGCACCAGGCTACAGTCCATTAGCCTTTAAAATTTCTAAAGCAGGCAGCTATGCTTTGCCTGTGATTGGCAATGCAACAGATGGCACTGTACTCAATACATTGAAGCAAACACAACAATTACATCAGTTAATGGGGGATAAAATTGTTTTATTAAGCTTTATTTATGCCACCTGTAGTGATGTGAACGGCTGCCCCTTAGCGACTATGGTGTTCCATAAAATCAAACGTCGTTTACAACAAGAACCCCAATTGCAAGGCAAACTACGTTTATTAACCTTAAGCTTTAACCCTGAACATGATACGCCCGAGGCAATGGCGCGCTATGCTAAAAGCTTTCAAAATGATGCTGTGGACTGGCAGTTTCTCACCACACAATCAGAACGGCAGTTACAACCCATCGTAGATAATTATCAGCAAAGTATCCAGAAAGTGTATGACGATAAAGGTGATTTTACTGGGACTTTTTCGCATATCTTGCGCGTTTACTTGATTGATACCCATAAACAAATACGTAATATCTACAGTGTTACCTTTTTGCATGCAGATACTTTAATCAATGATGTGAACACTTTATTGCATGAAATAGACGTACCACAAGAGGCTAAAAATGTTGAGTCTGCTGCTCTCTATCAAGCAGGTGACAATAAGCAACATTATGCGCAGCAGAATTATCAAACCCAGTCGGTGGCACTCTCCCATCGACAAGGTAAAGCGACTGATTTATTGGCGACTATTCAGCAGCCTATGCTGGGCTTGCCCAAAGTGCCTATACCTGAAAATAACCCAATAACGGCCGCTAAAGTAGCGTTAGGTAGAAAGTTATTCTATGACCGTCGGTTATCATTGAACGATACTTTTTCTTGTGCCATGTGTCATATCCCCGAGCAAGGTTTTAGTAGTAATGAAATGCAAACCGCAGTGGGGATTGAAGGTCGTACCGTAGCACGCAATAGTCCGACTATTTACAATGTTGCTTATGCAACTAAATTATTCCATGATGGTCGTGAAAATAGTTTGGAGCAACAAGTGTGGGGGCCGTTATTGGCGCATAATGAAATGGCTAATCCTTCTATCGGCTTTGTGATCGATAAAATTAAGGCTCTGCCTGATTACCAAGGTTTATTTGCACAAATTTTTGCTCAAGAACCTAATATGCTGACCATTGGTCAAGTACTGGCTAGTTATCAGCGTACTTTGAATTCAGCCAATTCCAATTTTGATCGCTGGTATTTTGGGAAACAAGAACATGTAGTCAGTCCAGCCGTAAAACGGGGACTACAATTATTTACCAGTAAAGCAGGCTGTAGCCAGTGCCATACCATCGCAGCTGATTATGCCTTATTGACTGATAATGAATTTCATAATACTGGTATTGGTTATCAAGAGACTATGCAGCTAACCCCAGTGAAGCAAAGTATCAAAGTGGCACCTGGGGTATTTGTGGAAGTAAATCGGCAAGATTTAAAATCTATTGCTGTGATAGGCGCTAATGATTTAGGGCGTTATGCGATTACCCAAAACCCACAAGATCGTTGGAAATATAAAACGCCTAGTTTGCGTAATATTGCCTTAACCGCTCCGTATATGCACAATGGTTCAATAGCAAATTTGACGGCAGTGGTGCAGTTTTATAATCAAGGAGGGGTGGTTAATGAAGTGTTGGATCCATTAATTAAGCCATTAAATTTAAATGATGCTGAAGTACACGATTTGGTTACTTTTTTAGAATCTTTGACTGGTAGCAATGTGCAGCAACTCGTTGCTGATGCATATGCCGCAGCTAAGGGAGATGGAAAAAAATAATCATCCAATCTTGTTGGTCTTTTTGTCCGT
>CAZXJK010000226.1:0-4958 GCA_964640895.1 uncultured Methylomonas sp. | reverse complement strand
GGGACTAAAAATCATCACTTCGCTAAGCTCCGTTTCCCTGATTTTCAGCGAAAGAGCCGTAAAGCCCTTTTTATTAAAACCCAATAACAAGCCAGCAAAACTAGTCTTCTTTATCAACCTCTTTCATGCTTAGTCTTACACGACCTTGACGATCAATTTCTAAAACTTTAACGCGAACAACATCACCTTCCGATAATTTATCACTCACTTTATCAACATGTTCATTAGTGATTTGTGAAATATGTACCAAACCATCTTTACCTGGCAGAATAGTCACAAATGCACCAAAGTCCATTAAGCGAACAACTTTACCTTCATAGATTTTACCCACTTCTACTTCAGCAGTAATTTCTTCGATGATTTTCTTGGCTGCTTCACCAGCTGCTCTGTCTACAGATGAAACCTTCACTACACCATCATCAGTCAAGTCAACAGTAGCACCGGTTTCTTCAGTAATACCACGAATAGTCGCACCACCTTTACCAATGACTTCACGAATTTTGCTTGGGTCAATTTTAAAAGTAATGATTCTAGGTGCGTAATCTGACATTGCTTCACGCGTAGAAGACAATACCTTATTCATTTCATCTAAGATATGCAAACGACCTGCTTTTGCTTGCTCTAAAGCAGCCCCCATGATTTCAGAAGTAATACCTTCAATTTTGATATCCATTTGCAAAGCAGTAATGCCTTCTGCAGAACCTGCTACTTTAAAATCCATATCACCTAAGTGATCTTCATCACCCATGATGTCAGACAAGACTGCAAACTGATCACCTTCTTTAATCAAGCCCATAGCAATACCGGCTACCGGCGCTTTAATAGGCACACCCGCATCCATTAATGCCAAGCTCGTACCACAAACAGAAGCCATAGAGCTAGAACCATTTGATTCGGTAATTTCAGATACAACACGTAGTGTATATGGAAATTCTGTCATATCAGGCATCACCGCAGCAACACCCCGTTTTGCTAAACGACCATGACCAATTTCACGACGCTTAGGCGAACCAACAAAGCCTGTTTCTCCAACACTGTACGGAGGAAAATTATAATGCAACATGAATGGCTCTTTATATTCACCAGCCAAGGCATCAATAATTTGCGCATCACGCTCTGTACCCAGCGTTGCAACGACTAATGCCTGTGTTTCTCCACGGGTAAATAGTGCAGAACCGTGTGTGCGAGGTAATACACCCGTCCGTACAGCGATAGGTCTAACCACATCTAAATCACGGCCATCAATACGTCTTCTATCTGTCAAAATCGCAGTACGTACCACACGCTTTTCGATTTCTTCAATAATGTCACGGATATCAGATTCAGCATATTGGTCATCAGCCGTTAATTGCTCAATAACAGCTGCTCTAATCTCACTTAACTTATCTTGGCGAACTAATTTTTCAGCAATTTGATAAGCAGATTTAACTGACTCTTCAATTTCTGCAACGACTTTAGCTTCTAACTCTGCATCAGAAACTGGTGCTTCCCACTGATATAAAGGTGTATTCACTTCAGCTGCAAATTCATTAATGGCAGTAATCGCCACTTGCAATTGCTCATGTCCGAATAATACCGAACCCAACATGATTTCTTCAGCTAAGTTATCAGCTTCTGATTCCACCATCAAAACTGCTTGATCAGTACCAGCAACAACTAAATCCAATAATGAATCTGTTAATTGCTCCTTACTTGGGTTTAATAGATATTCACCATCTTTATAGCCAACACGAGCAGCACCAATAGGACCATTAAAAGGTAACCCTGAAACAGCTAAAGCAGCTGACGCACCCAATAATGCAGGAATTTCAGGATCAACATCAGGATTTAATGAAACAACGGTAATAATAATTTGAACTTCGTTAGTATACCCGTTTGGGAATAATGGACGAATCGGTCTATCAATTAAGCGCGACGTTAGAGTTTCTGTTTCTGAAGGGCGACCTTCACGTTTAAAAAATCCTCCAGGGATTTTACCAGCGGCATACGCTTTTTCTTGATAGTTAACAGTTAATGGAAAAAAGTCTCCGCCTTTAGCTTCTTTTTTACCAACTACTGATACTAAAAGCGACGTACCTTCGACATCAATCATGACTGCACCGCTTGTTTGGCGGGCAATTTCACCTGTTTCAATGCTGACTAATTGTTGACCGTATTGAAATTCTTTTCTGATTGGTTTCAGATTCACTATTATTTTTCCTTCGTTTTAAAAATTGGAATGTGGTTATGCAATCCAAGAATAAGGCAATAAAAAAGCGCTCGAAAACGACCGCTTTTTTATTAATAACTTATTTACGTAAGCCTAAACGCGCAATTAAAGACTTATAACGCTCTACATCTTTTCTTTTCAAATAATCCAACAACTTACGACGCTGATTAACCATTCTCAAAAGTCCACGACGAGAGTGGTTATCTTTTTTATGTTCGGCAAAGTGTGGTGCTAAATGAAGAATGTGGGCAGTTAATAAAGCAACTTGCACTTCTGATGAGCCAGTATCAGTATCAGTTAAACGATATTCTTCAACAACTGCTTTTTTTTGTTCTGCTGTAAATGGCATTTTAATCCCTATGATTAATAATATTGAGCCGAAGCCCTGGTTAATGCGTCTCCACGATAGGGTGTAGAAACACGAAAATTTTTTTTTAAGATTTGTTTAAATCAGTTTTTAAATTAAACAATCTTCTGGGCTGTATTTTATCATCCATTAAGATTTCACCCAAGCCTAAAAACTGCTTATCATGATACAAGCGACACATACCTTGATTCTCTACACTAAACTGACTCACTATTTGCTGCCCTTGTTGCACTAAGTCAGCCTCAAATTGCAAAATATGCATGGCAGGTAAATCTTGTAATGGCTGATCCACAGCAATCATAATGGCCTGCATTGCCGCATCCGACTCCATCTCTTGCAACTCTTCAATAGTACGCGCATCCGCCAAAGAAAACTGCCCTGCTGCTGTACGCCTTAATTCCTTTACCGTACCACCACAGCCTAGTTTATGACCTATATCTTCAGCAAGCGTTCTAATATAGGTTCCTTTTGAACAACGTACATCCAGAGTGAGTAAATTTTCTTTAAAATCAAGACACTCAATAGTATAAATCGTTATATTACGTGCTTTGCGCTCAATAGTAATACCTTCACGAGCAAGCTCGTACAGTTTTTTACCATTCACTTTTAAAGCCGAATACATTGGCGGTACTTGCTCAATTTCACCCACAAAAGAATTCAAACAAGCCTGTAGTTGCACCTGACTAATTGCAGGCACCGCCTTTTCCTCTATGACCGAACCTTCAATATCACCCGTATCAGTCATGACACCTAACTGAATAACTGTTTGATATTGCTTATCATCAGCCAACATATAGGCAGAAACCTTGGTAGCCTCTCCCAAACAAATAGGCAACAATCCTGTTGCCAAGGGATCCAGGCTGCCAGTATGCCCTGCCTTATTAGCATTATAAAGGTGCCTCACTTCCTGCAAAGCTTTATTAGAACTAATTCCTTGGCGCTTATCTAGCAGTACAATACCATGAATATCACGACCTTTTTTACGTCTTGCCATGCGCCCTAATCATCACTCTTTGGCGGTAAGTCAGATAACAACTCAGAAACTCGCATCCCTGCTTCAAAAGAATTATCGTAATAAAACTTAATATAAGGCACACTTCTTAGCCGCATCCGATGCCCCATTTCAGAACGAATATAAGGCACTGCATCATTCAACCACCCAAGATTATCCTTTTGCCCTTGCTCGTCAGTCCCTAGTACAGTGATATATATTTTAGCCGTTGCTAAGTCTTTACTTAGTTCAACTTCATTCACAGTGACAAAACCAATACGCGGATCCTTAATACCCTGCTGCAAAATTAAGGCTAACTCTTTCTGCATCTGCGAAGCAACCCGAGCACTGCGACTAAATTCTCTAGCCATTATAGTTCACGCTGAACTTCAAAACGTTCAAAGACCTCAATCTGATCACCGACTTTAACATCATTGTAATTCTTCACACCGATGCCACATTCCATACCCATTTTGACCTCATTAGCATCATCTTTAAAGCGACGTAATGACTCTAATTGCCCTTCATAAATAACCACGTTATCACGCAAGACACGAATAGGTAAGTTACGCTTCACAATACCATCTATAACCATACAACCCGCAATAGAACCAAACTTAGGCGAACGGAATACATCACGTACTTCCGCCAGGCCGACAATTTTCTCTTTGATTTCAGGCGATAGCATACCGCTCAGTGATTTCTTCACTTCATCAATCGCATCATAAATGACACTGTAATAATGCAAATCAATACCTTTTTCAGCAATTAATTTTCTGGCTGTCGTATCTGCACGTACATTAAAACCAATCAAGACAGCCGCTGAAGCCAATGCTAAGTTAGCATCACCTTCATTAATACCCCCCACACCACCATAAACAACTTTAACAGAGACTTCATCGGTTGAAAGCTTAACTAATGACTCACGTAAAGCTTCCAGACTACCTTGCACATCTGTTTTGATAATAACATTTAATATAGAGGTTTCACCTGACGCCATTCTGGAAAAGACTTCTTCCATCTTCGCCGCTTGCTGCGCAGCAACACGTGAAGACTTATGCTTATCTTCCCTGTGCTCTGCCAGCTCTCTTGCCGCTCGCTCATTAGTCACTACAACAAAATCATCACCTGCATTAGGCGTACCTGACAAGCCAAGAATTTCAACAGGCGTAGAAGGCCCTGCTTGCTTAAGTTTAGTACCACCCTCATCAAACATGGCACGTACCCGCCCGTATTCATGACCACACAAGACAATCTGGCCTTGCTCCAAAGTACCTTTTTGCACCATAATTGTCGCAACAGCACCACGGCCTTTATCCAATCTCGACTCAATCACCAAACCTGATGCCTTGCCTTCACTTGGTGCTTTCAACTCTAGGATTTCAGCTTGT
>CAZXJK010000225.1:0-4965 GCA_964640895.1 uncultured Methylomonas sp. | reverse complement strand
CATTTGTCTGCTTTGAATTTTAGAAAAAAAATAGTTTTTAGGTTAAAATGCTCGATTGAAAAATATTTTTCTAGTGATAATCGTTACTCTGGTAAACCATGCAAAGTCAATTTAATACTGATAATTTAAGAATTCGTGAAACCAAAAAGGTGATGGCACCTGTCGAAGTTCACGATGAAATGCCATTGACTGAAGCAGCGGCCAAAACTACTATAGATGCACGCCAAGCAATTCATGATGTTTTAATCGGTGATGATGACCGCTTATTAGTTATCGTGGGCCCTTGCTCTATACATGATACGAAAGCAGCACATGAATATGCACAACGCCTGAAATTTGTTAAAGATGAGTTAGACGCTGATTTAAATATTGTTATGCGTGTGTATTTTGAGAAGCCACGTACCACTGTTGGCTGGAAAGGACTGATTAATGATCCAGATTTGGATGGTAGCTTTAATATTAATAAAGGTTTATTAATTGCTCGACAGCTATTATTGGATTTAAATGAGATAGGTATTCCGGCAGCAACGGAGTATCTTGATTTAATTACCCCGCAGTATGTATCTGATTTAATTGCCTGGGGCGCGATTGGCGCACGTACGACCGAAAGCCAATGCCATCGCGAACTGTCTTCGGGATTATCTTGTCCTGTAGGTTTCAAAAATGCAACAGATGGCACGACAGCTATTGCAATAGATGCGATTAAGGCGGCGATGAATCCACATCATTTTTTATCGGTAACCAGTCAAGGCAGCTCGGCTATCTTTTCGACCACCGGCAATGAAGATGTACATATGATTTTGCGTGGTGGTAGCAATGGACCTAATTATGATGCAGTCAGTGTTGATAAAGTAGCGCACAGCATGGAAAAATCTGATTTAAGGGCGAATATTATGTTAGATTTAAGCCATGCAAATAGTTTAAAGCAATGCCAGCGTCAATTATTGGTTGGCGAGGATGTTGCGCAACAAATTGCTGGTGGTGACCAGCGTATTATGGGTGTAATGATTGAAAGCCATTTAAAATCCGGGCGGCAAGATGTGGTGGCAGGGCAGGAGTTGGTCTATGGGCAAAGTATTACCGATGCCTGTATTGACTGGGATGATACCGAAAAATTATTACGCAATTTAGCGGTTGCGGTACAAAGTAGACGAACTGTAAAAAACTAACAGGAATAAAAGAATGAATGTTTATGTAAATGGCGAAACCAAGCAATACTCAGGTGATATGACGGTAGCTGATATTGTTAGTGAGTTAGGTTTGGCAAATAAACGAATTGCTGTTGAATTGAATAAAGAAATTTTACCGTTTGGCGAGTATGCGCAAACTGCTATTAAATCCGAAGATCGCTTGGAAGTCGTACAAGCTATTGGCGGTGGGCAGGAAGATAACTTTACCGTTGCAGGCCAAGTATTTCAATCAAGATTATTAGTCGGCACAGGTAAATATAAAGATTTAGAAGAAACTCGTTTAGCAATTGAAGCGAGTGGTGCAGAAATTGTAACAGTTGCAATTCGACGCACTAATATTGGTCAAAATCCTGGTGAGCCTAATTTGCTAGATGTTATCTCACCTGACAAATATACTATTTTGCCTAATACTGCCGGATGTTTTAATGCTGATGATGCCGTGCGCACCTGTCGGTTGGCTCGCGAATTATTGGGAGGGCATAAATTGGTGAAGCTAGAGGTTTTGGCTGATCAAAAAACATTATTACCTGATATAGTAGAGACTATCGGTGCAGCAGAGCTGTTGGTTAAAGAGGGTTTTGATGTAATGGTCTATACTAATGATGATCCGATTGTTGCAAAACGTTTGGAAGACATTGGTTGTGTGGCAGTTATGCCGCTTGCTGCTCCTATTGGTTCTGGGCTGGGTGTTTGCAACCCTTATAATATCTTAACGATTGTAGAAAATGCTAATGTGCCTATATTGGTGGATGCGGGTGTAGGGACTGCATCAGATGCTGCTGTTGCGATGGAATTGGGTTGTGATGGCGTGTTAATGAACACTGCGATTGCTGCGGCGCAAAATCCGGTATTAATGGCATCGGCGATGCGGAAAGGTATTCAAGCAGGGCGTGAGGCTTATTTGGCAGGACGGATGCCTAGAAAACGATTTGCTTCTGCTTCTTCGCCACTGGATGGCATGATTGGGTAATTAGAAATGGTTTTGCTGGAAGAAGGGCAAGAGGCTCCTCGTATTAAAAGTTTTGTGCAACGCATTGGGCGAATGACTGATGCGCAGCGCACTGCATTAGATAGTTTCTGGGATAAATATTGTTTAAATCATGAGCAAGTGTGTGATTTTTCAATAGTCTTTGGTCGTCAAGCACTGGTTATTGTGGAAATTGGCTTTGGTAACGGAGAAAGTTTAGCGCAAACAGCGGCGAATAATCCAGATAAAGACTATATTGGCATAGAAGTACATAAGCCAGGTGTCGGTAATTTGTTGGCGCAATTAGAAAGGCAGGATATTACTAACGTCAGAGTGTTTTACCATGATGCAATTGAGGTGCTGGAAAAATGTATTCCTGAACACAGCTTGGCAGGGTTGCACTTGTTTTTCCCTGACCCATGGCATAAGCGAAAGCACCATAAACGCCGAATTGTACGTCCAAGCTTTGTGAAATTAATTGCGCAGAAGTTACAAGGCGGAGCTTATTTTCATACGGCGACTGATTGGCAGCACTATGCAGTGCATATGTTAAAGATATTAACAGTTGCCGAGTCATTTAAAAACCAAAGTATTGATAAGCAGAACGGGTATTGTCCAAGGCCAGATTATCGTCCACTAACCAAGTTTGAACAGCGTGGTTTGCGTTTAGGGCATGGGGTTTGGGATTTGATTTTTATGCGACTTTGATTATGGTTGGGTACTTATAAGCACGATAAATATACATTATTTTTTAACAGATGCTGGTTTTTAGTCTACAATTCAGTTGATGGGGAAAAAAAGTAACAGAAGTTAATGTCGTTTTACTTATTGAGTATGTTTTCTTTTGATAAGAAATACGGTTGCTATCAAGCTATGCAGTAGGGCACAAGATATATGGAATTTAAAGAACAATTACATGAATATTCGCAATGGCGAGAAGAGATTGTCCAGGCAATTGATATGTATCGTGAGTGGCGTATTCGTTACGGCTTAAATGATCCTCATAGTACTGATACTATCTTGAATATGCTTAATGGCTTGGGGAATGACCGTATTACCTTGGCATTTGCGGCTGAATTTTCGCGCGGTAAAACCGAGTTAATTAATGCACTATTTTTTGCAGAAACTGGCGTTAGATTATTACCCTCATCCCCAGGGCGTACCACCATGTGCCCAACCGAATTATTCTATGATGAGTCGGGAAGCTATATTCGTTTATTGAACATTGAAAGTCGCCTAGAAGATATTTCTTTAATTGAATACAAAGATAGCCCTGAGCATTGGACGCAAATAGACTTGGATTGTGACTCTCCAACACAAATGCAGAAAGCCTTTCAAGAGTTGGTTTCTGTTAAAAAAGTACCTAAAGAACAAGCTGAAAAGCTGGGTTTATGGAATGAGCGCGAAGCTGCTGAATTAGGTTATCTTGATGCTGAAGAAGTAGAAATCCCGTGTTGGCGACATGCTTTAATTAGTTTTCCGCACCCTTTGTTGAAAGAAGGGCTTTGTATACTAGATACTCCAGGGTTAAATGCATTAGGAACCGAGCCTGAGTTAACCTTAAGTATGTTGCCAAGTGCTCAAGCTATTATTTTTGTGTTGGCGGCAGATACTGGGGTGACTAAAAGTGACTTGGAAATGTGGCGTAGCCATATCAGTGTCGCTCGTGGCTCAGGTAAGCAAGGACTTGCCGTGGTCATGAATAAAATCGATTCCATGTGGGATGATTTATCAGGTGAAGAAGGCTATGAGCAATCAATTGAATCGCAAATAGATATTTCAGCTTCTGTATTAGGTGTTAATAAAAAGCTGATTTTTCCAGTGTCTGCGAAGCAAGCGTTATTGGCTAAAATTAAGTCAGATGATGAGTTGTTACACAGAAGTCGCTTAGGCGGCTTGGAACATTATTTGTCGGATGACATACTGAGTCATCGTCGCCAGATTTTAATGGAAACAGTGGTGCGCACCATTGGTTTCTTGGTTAATGAGTCGTTGAATCTGACTGAGGCTAAATATAAAAATTCTATTAGCCAATTAGAAGAGTTTAAAAAGATAGATTTTGAAAATACCGATATGACAGGCAAATTAATGGCTGAAACTCGGGATCGACAAAATGCATATATGACCAATGTTGAGAATTTTCAAGCCAGTCGGCGCGTTTTTAGCGTGCAGGCGAAAATGTTGGTAGATTCGCTATCACAAGGTACGATTGATGATATTATTCAACGTACTCGAGAAGACATGACTAATAGCCTTACCACTTACGGCATGAAACAAAATATTCGTAAACTATTTGATGAGTTGCGTGACTTGCTGCAAGATGCTGTGGATACAACTAACGAAACTAGAAGGTTAGTAAAAGCCATTCATAAGAAATTTAGAGATGAATATGGCTTTAAAGAAATCGAACCACATTTGTTTTCAATTAAGCAATATCAGTTTGAATTAGAACAGATTTTTGAAGAGGGTGAAATGTTTCGCTCTAGTACTAAGACGACCATGACCGAGCAGAGTATGGTGGTTAAAAAATTATACAGTACTCTTATTTACAAAGCGCGTGAGGTTTTGGCGCGAGCGAATAAAGATGCGATGACCTGGAGTCATAGTGTGCTTTCGCCGTTAATGCATCACATTAAAGACCATAAAAAGCAAATTGAAAGTCGTTTGCAAATGTTGCGTAAAATTAGTGGCTCCAAAGAGAGTATCTCTGAAAATATAGCAGGATTGGAAGCTGAGATAGCACCACTGAAGCAACAACATTTAGAGCTTAAAACAATTATTAGAACCATGAAGATTAAGAGTGCTTTA
>CAZXJK010000224.1:0-4970 GCA_964640895.1 uncultured Methylomonas sp. | reverse complement strand
TCGAGTAGTTCACCAAGGATTGAAATGCTGCTAGCTAATAAACCAGTGCTCCAGCAAAAATATTTGTCCATCATTATATGGGGCGTATTTTTTTGCTATGCCGTTTGTATGGCACTTATTTTTCAAAATGTAATTGTGCCGAATATATCTGCATTAGCCGGTAATGGAAAATTACTTGCACATGATGCCGTTTATTTTGATGCTGTTGCATGGGAGTTAGCGCAAGAAATAAGAGTAAGTGGTTGGGAGTCTTGGCAAATTTTCCCAGGTCCTTATGCGACAGGAAATGTAGCAATATTAGCAATCTTCTATACTGTTTTTGGTCATGACCCATCATTAATAATACCAATCAATGCTGGCTTGCATGCTTTTGGAGGCTTACTGATTTTTTGGTTGGCGAGAGAGCTCGCAGCTAAGAAAGAAGTAGGCGTGTATGCAGGAGTCATTGCGGGAACACTTTTTGTTATATTCCCGTCAGCATTAAGTTGGTACGGCCAGGTTCATAAAGATAGTTATGCCATTGTAGGAACCCTATTAATGATTTTAATTTGGGTCAGAGTTATTAAAGATCCAATGAGCAAAAATATATGGCTGTGGACTCTTCTGGGAGGAGGGTTGGCGAGTTTGTTAGTAGGGATAGTGCGACCATATGGGCTAACTTTATTATTGGCGGTTTCATTTGGTGCTATGGTGTTGGCGATAGGTGCTGGGGTCTTAAATAAGGCTGAGAAGAACTTTACAAAGCGAACAGTATTGAGTGTAGTTATCATAACGATTTTATTTGCTAGTGTAGTTGTCGTAAAAGATGATGCAAGTCAACTGTACCGGGAGGATAGCACTGCATTAAGTGTAAGTGGTTCCCAATATCAGTTGTGGGAATGGCAAGACAGTTTTTGGATCCCAGATAATATAGAAAAATATATCGCTACTGCTGCTAGAACAAGGGCTCATATTATCAATAATGATATTAGAGAAGGCGCGCGCTCTACTATGGACGCAAATAACATGCCTCAAAATATACAAGAAGTCATTAGTTATCTGCCGCGAGCATTACAAGTTTCAGCATTGGCACCATTTCCGACAATGTGGTTTTCCCAGATAAGTGCAACTAGACTGCTGGCCGCAGTAGAAATGTTTATTTACTACTTGTGTGTTCCTGGGCTGTTATTTCTATTGAGGTATAACAGGCGGCCGGAAGTATGGATGACTATTTACTTTTCAACAGCATTTCTGGTGATCCTAGGTTTTACTATGGCCAATATGGGCACATTGTATCGTATTCGATATGCGTATTTTTTTGTCATCTTAATGTTGGGTGTTTTGGGCTGGGTAACTTTATTTGAACGAAGAGGAATAATAGGTAGAATCACGCTGTTTTTTAAGCCGAAGTCTGATTCACCTGCAGTTCCAGAGGCAGATATTGGAAAAAAGCGGAAACAGGCCGTGGGATCGGGGGTTTATGTCATGGGGTTAACATTGATTGGTTTCCTGGGGTTCTTTTATCGAGATATATTAATGGCTCATGTATTTGGGTTGAGCAATGAGTTAGACAGTTTTTTTGTGGCATTGTTAATACCAATGACGATAGTCACAATTATTTGTATACCATTGGGTGCGGCATTTACCCCCCTCTTTTTAAAATTAATAGAAACAATCGAGCAAAAGGAAGTGGCAAAGTTAATTTCAGCCACATCAGGGGCAGTGACAGCGATGCTATTTTGTATCTGTTTAGCCTTATATTTGTGTGTGCCGTATTTATTACATTTTGCAATGAGAGAAAGTTCAATTGATAATATCAAGCAAATTCAATCTTTAATGATATTGGCATTACCTATACTTTTATTTAGCGGCATGGTTATTCTTGGAAATACAGTTTTAAATGCAATGGGTAAGGTGGTAGTCACCGGGCTTGCTCAGTTAGTAGTGCCTGTAATAGCAATAATTGCCGTGCTTGTTTATGCTGGAGAATACGGGATAAAAACTGTAATGCTAGGAATGGTTGTAGGCCAGCTGATTAATTTAGTTATTGTACAAATTAGTATTAAGAAATATGGTTATTCTTTGGTACCACGTTTTAATGTATGGAGTTTTATATCCACCTCCCAGTTAGCTGCCCAATATTTTCCACTCGTTGCTTCCGCCTTTTTTGTGAGTGTGGCTATTTTGGTTAATACTTTGTTAGCTATGTCGTTACCTGAGGGTGCTGTTTCAGTGTATAGTTTAGGCACTAAAGTTGTTCTATTAATTACAGGGCTAGTTGGTGCTGCTATTTCAACTGTTATGTTGCCATATTTTGCTATATTAATAGCCAAAAATAATGTCATTACTGCTCGAAGGGAATTATCAATATTTCTTCTATTCATAACCTTTATGTCGGTGCCTATTAGTGTAATGTTTTTTGTTTGGGCTGAACCAATTATAAGATTAATATTTTCAGGTGGAGACCTTGCTCTTGGCGATGTAGATACTATTGTTAGAGTCATGCAATATGCCGTTGTGCAAATACCATTTTTTGCTTGTAATATACTGCTGTTGAAATTTGCTACGGCGACAAAGCATGTGGTAGCAATATTAATAGTAGCTATTTTAGGCTTATCGGTGAATATAGGCGCTAGCTTATTGTTAATGGAATACATGGGAGTTGCTGGGATTGCTTTAGGGGCATCCTTATCTATGGTGATGGCAACAGCCTTCTTGTTGATGATTCTTACCCGATATGGACATGTAAATTTATTAGACACAATTATATTGCTGCTTAACTGGCTTTTATTTATCACATTGCTGATCAGTGTGAATTTTGGAAGCGTTTCAGGAGTTGTCGTTACCATATTCGCCTATTTCATTTTATTGGCTGGCTATAGACAATCGTTACCCACTAATGATTACTCACTGATTTTGAATAAATAATAAATAATAAATAATAAATAATATGGAATATCAATGTCAAAAAGTATTAAGGTAGCAAGAATTGCTACGGTCCCATTTTTTTTGGATCATCAACTTTGCCAGCAAATGGAACACTTAATAGCAGAAGGCTTTGATGTATCTGCAATAGCATCTTCAGCGGGTGACTGGTCTAAGCTAGAAAATGCCAATAAATTACAATGTGTCAAACTAGATATTGCCCGAGAACCAGCACCCATAAGAGATTTAGTTTCATTATTTAAACTTTATCGATTATTCAAAGTGCAAAAATTTGACATCATTCATTCAACAACGCCTAAAGCAGGCTTGCTATGTGCCCTAGCTGGATGGTTGGCTGGAACTAAGTGTAGATTGCATACCTTTACGGGACAAACATGGGCAATAAAAAAAGGTATTGGAAGGTGGGGTTTACGTTTCTTAGATAAAGTTATAGTTCGGCTAAATACACAGTGCTATGTGGATAGTGAAAGTCAACGTGAATTTATAATCTATGAAGGTGTGGGAAATAGAAAAAGTTTAAAGGTGATAGGAAAAGGCTCATTGGCTGGAGTTGATCTTGAACGCTTTAGCAGTCGAAAATGGTTGGAGGATAAAAAAAGTCTTTACCATGAATTTGGTTTGTCTGAGGATGACTTTGTAATTATTTTTGTAGGAAGACTCAGTCGAGAAAAAGGAATTTTTGAGTTAGTTGAAGCATTTCAATCGTTAAAACAAAAATATAGTGACTTACACCTTCTTCTTGTGGGACCATGTGAAGAAATATTGGTTGAAGAGGAGTTAAAGCGGTGGACTTTATTGTCTGGCTTACACTATGTTGGCGCTACCAATACACCTGAAAAATACCTGTCAATATCACATTTTTTGTGTTTGCCAAGTTATCGAGAGGGTTTCGGAACGGTCGTGATTGAAGCGGCAGCTATGGGGTTGCCAAGCGTAGGAACTAAAATTATTGGCTTATGCGATGCTATAGAGGATGGTGTGACGGGAGTTCTGGCAGAGCCGGAAGATACTTTAGCTTTACAAGCCTCGTTAGCTGAATTAATAGAAAATAGGGATGCCTGTAAAATATTAGGATTGCAAGCTTATCAACGGTGTCGGCAGCATTTTGATGCAATACATATTGGTAACTTATTAGTGAAGGAATATATTGCTTTTTTGAATGATTTGGATTTAGGTCTATAGTTGTGACCATACTTATAACAGGCGCATGGGGTTTTGTCGGTAGTGCTTTAATTTCAAAAATGCTTGAGGACAAGTTTGATATAGTGGCAAGCATCCGTAGTGAGCCAGAACAACATGATAAACGCAATAGATCAAAAGTTAAATATGTAGTTAACAGGCTTTCTGCAAATACAAACTGGTCCGACAGTCTCTCAGAAGTAGATTTTGTAGTTCATACCGCAGCTAGAGTTCATGTGATGAATGAAATGGCTGTTGATTCACTTGCTGAGTTTAGGGAAATTAATGTCGCGGGAACTTTAAATTTTGCACGACAGTCTGCTGATAGAGGAGTAAGAAGATTCATATTTCTTAGCTCTGTAAAAGTAAATGGTGAAGAGACATATGAGCGTCAAAAATTTATTGAAGATGGTGATTTTATACCAACAGATCCTTATGGGTTGTCTAAATATGAGGCTGAACAAGGCTTATTAAAACTAGCGGAAGAAACGGACATGGAGGTTGTGATTATTCGAGCCCCTTTAGTGTATGGAATAGGTGTTAAGGCTAACTTTTTCTCGATGATGAGATGGGTTAACAAGAGAATTCCGTTACCCTTTGGCGCAATCTATAATAAACGATCCTTTGTTGCATTGGATAATTTAACGAATTTTATTATCCTATGCATTGATCACCCTAAAGCCGCGAATGAAATATTTTTAATTTCTGATGGTAAAGATGTTTCAACTACTGAGTTATTACGCAAGGTGGCAACTTCTTTTGGCAAAAAGTCACTCCTATTGCCCGTTCCAGTTAGATTGATGACATGGGTTGCCAAGTTGTTAGGCAAGCAGGATGTCGCTAACCGATTATTTGGTTCATTACAG
>CAZXJK010000223.1:0-5005 GCA_964640895.1 uncultured Methylomonas sp. | reverse complement strand
TCATCATCAAACATTGAGTTGAAAACATCATCAAGCTTCTTTTGGTTATCAAACAATTCGTTAAGTAAATCTACATCTATTGCTGTAGTCGTCATGGCATTATCCTCGCGTTTTTACATTATTAACCTAAGCCAATAATTTTTTTCTGTAGTTTATGATAGATTAAATCTTGGTTTTGAAAACGTGAACTAAGTCTCATTTACTTGTGTGACTTGGGAAGCTCTTCGCACAATGAGATTACTTTTTAAAAAGTGTTTTTTTGCAGTGTAGACCAGCAGTTTGCATAAAGGCAAAAATAAATTTCCCTTATGTTTGAGAGGAAATATGAGACTACAATCTTGCAATATCCTTTCGGATTTTATTAAATCCCTGCTCTTACAGAGTGTGGGATAATAAGGGCTATTCGTAATATCACTGCTTAGCTCATGACTCAAAAATACATCGAAAAAATCTTACGTGCCAAAGTTTATGATGTGGCGATTGAAAGCCCATTGGATTATGCACCTGCATTATCCAAGCGCTATCATAATCAGATTTTCTTAAAGCGTGAGGACTTGCAATCGGTTTTCTCTTTTAAGTTACGAGGCGCGTATAACAAAATTGCTTTTTTAAGTGATGCAGCCCAACAGCATGGCGTTATTGCTGCTTCAGCAGGTAATCATGCGCAAGGCGTAGCTTTGTCTGCAAAGAGGTTGGGTATTAAAGCGCTTATTGTGATGCCAAAAACCACGCCCGAGATTAAAGTAAAGTCAGTGCGCGCTTTGGGTGCCAAAGTTGTGTTATTTGGTGAAGCCTTCGATGATGCCTATCTGCATGCCAAAGAGATTGCTAAAGAAAAAAAGATGACCTTTGTGCATCCTTATGATGATCCTGATGTTATTGCTGGGCAAGGCACGGTTGCGATGGAAATATTGCGGCAGAAGACGGATGCGATTGAGGCTATTTTTGTGCCTGTAGGTGGTGGAGGTTTGATTGCAGGCATTGCGGTATATGCTAAGTTTGTACGTCCTGATATTAAAATTATCGGTGTTGAACCAAATGATTCTAATTGTTTGCAACAAGCTTTAAAAGCTAATAAGCGGGTTATTTTAAAACAAGTTGGCTTATTTGCTGATGGTGTGGCAGTTAAGCAAATTGGTAAGGAACCATTTCGTTTGGCGCGTACCTTGGTTGATGAAGTGATTACCGTCAATACCGATGAAATTTGTGCTGCGATTAAAGATATTTTTGATGATACCCGTTCAGTTTCTGAACCTGCAGGTGCATTAGCGGTTGCTGGTTTAAAAAAATATGTAGAACGTGAAGGGGTAACTGGTAAAGCATTAGTGGCGATTGAAAGTGGTGCCAATATTAATTTTGATCGTTTACGCTATGTTGCCGAGCGTGCACAAGTTGGAGAGCATCGAGAAATTTTACTGGCGGTCACTATTTCTGAGCAGCCGGGAAGCTTTCTTAGCTTTTGTAAATTATTAGGCAAACGTAGTATTACCGAATTTAATTATCGTTATTTTAATAGCCGTTCGGCGCAAATATTTGCAGGGGTTAGTAGCAGTGGTGATGCTGAAGATAGGGTGGCTATATTGGCGGAATTACGACAGCATGGCTTTGCGGTGACTGACATGACCCAAAATGAACTGGCTAAAGAGCATGTTCGTTATATGGTGGGAGGGCATGCGCCCTGTGAACTAAATGAAGTGCTTTATAGTTTACAATTTCCCGAACGCCCTGGTGCTTTATTGCGCTTTTTAACGTCATTAGGCAGTCAGTGGAATATTAGCTTATTCCATTATCGTAATCATGGTGCTGCTTTTGGTAAGGTATTAATAGGTGTGCAGATAGTAAAATCTGAGAAGGCTGCATTACAATTGTGCTTTGATGCTTTGGGTTTTTTGTATACGGAAGAAACCAACAATCCTGCTTATCAGTTGTTTAGTGGAGGCAACGCATAGGTGGGAGCAGGGCAAAATATCGGATGCGTATTTATTTCCAGCTCCCTAATGATTATTCTGTAGGGATAGTGAATTCAGGCACTAGCTGTTGCATCTGTACTAAAATATCTTCAGCATTGCGGTTCTGACAAGCGGCCAGTACTTTATGCATATGTGCTTGCCATAGCTCAGGATCATAATGTCGCGCCTGTGCTAAAAATAGCTTTTCAAAGCCAGTGCCGATGAGTTGTTCCTGTTCATGAAACAGCTCTTCATGTAGTTTTTCGCCAGCGCGTAAGCCGATATATTCTATTTTAATATCCGAGCCAATATTTAGGCCACTTAATTGGATCATTTGTTCTGCTAAGTAACTTATTTTTATCGGCTTGCCCATGTCCAGCACATAGATTTCTCCACCTGCACCAACGGCTTCTGCTTGCATGATCAAGCGGCAGGCTTCGGGGATGGTCATAAAGTAACGGGTGACATTTTGGTGGGTGACGGTGACTGGGCCGCCTGCTTTGATTTGTTCTCTAAATAGCGGTACAACACTGCCAGCTGAATCCAGTACATTTCCAAAGCGTACTGTTATAAAGGCGGTATGCTCGGTAGTGGTATTTAAGTTCTGGCATAAAATTTCCGCAGCACGTTTTGTTGCCCCCATAATATTGCCAGGGTTGACCGCTTTATCGGTGGAAATTAACACAAAACGTTCCACTTGTTCTGCTAACGCTATTTCGGCAACATTTTTGGTGCCGATTAAATTATTGGTCACTGCTGCTAATACTTGTTTTTCTAATAGCGGTACATGCTTATAAGCAGCAGCATGAAAAATAATATTGGGCTTTTCTTGCTGTATGGCCTCTTCTAAGCTTTGTCTGTCAACGACATCACCTAGAATGGCTTTATGTTGCAAGTCAGGAAATTCACGCTGGATGGTGGCATTTATCTGGTATAGGTTAAACTCTGAGCGGTCATATATAATAAGGGATTCTGGTGCAACACGCGCTAATTGCCGGCAAAGTTCCGAGCCGATTGAGCCGCCACCGCCAGTAATTAAAATGCGTTTTCCAGATAAGCTACTCTGAATTTTACTCCATTCTAGATTAACGGGTTCACGTCCTAAAATATCCTCAATGGCTACATCCCTTAAGTTGCCTTTGGAGACGGTATTGGATAATAGATCTTTGACCGATGGCAGGGTTTTAAAGGGAATATGAGCGCGTTCACATGCTTCGACAATACTGCGCATTTCATCATCTGATGCTGAAGGGATAGCGATGAGAATAATATCGATATTATATTTGATGGCATAATTTGCAACTAGGTGGGTACCAAAGAGGACTTGTAGGCCTCGAATAGAGCGGCCTTTCTTGTGTTTATCATCATCAATAAATGCAATAGGCAGTAGCGAGCCTTCATCTTGTAATAAATCACGCGCCAGCATTTCTGCGGCTGCTCCCGCACCGATTATGAGCGCTCGTTGGGCCTCGTGCTCATGCCTGACCCAGTCTTTATAGTAACGATAAAATAAGCGGGGAATACTGAGAAATAATAATAAGAAACTAGTATACAGAGGCAATACTGAGCGCGGCATAAACTCTAGGCGGTTATAAATGAATAAGCTGCCAGCAATAAAGAATACACCAAAAAAAACAGACTTAAAGATACGAATTAAATCAGGTAGTGAAGAAAATCGCCATACGCCTTTATATAGACCAAAATACCAAAAGATAACGGATTGGCTAATAATGACATAGGGTAAGTGCTTTATCGCACTGGAGATGAAATGTTCGGGGATAACCGCCAAATCAAAGCGAAACCAAAAAGCGAGTAGCCATGCACAGGCGACCATAAAGGCATCGTGGCTAGCAATAGTTAGCCGAGACCTGAATGCAAAATTAAAGGCTATCATTTAAGTAAGGGCATCAAGGGTTCCATTGCCAAGTAGGAGTTGTGTGTGCGTGAGGTGCAAACCTCAATAATCAATGGCTGATTTTGCTATAGCTGTTGGGGTCATGCTTCACCCCAACCTACTTATATTGTTTTGTCGTTCTAATATTTAATGACAAGGAAATGCAACGCTATGACGGGTGTCGTGTGCCGAGTTGTGAGCCATGTCCATTGGTGCGAAACCAACGCCAAACAAAATGACAACTCCTAATACACTAGCCGCAAGTAATTGCAGGTTTTTAGTTGAGCCGACGACATCTGCATTCTCGAGAGCATGTTGATTATTAGTATTCATAGCAAGCCTTAGTCAATGAAATTGGGTTGTAATGATGAGACATCATCAATGAACTTACGGCATAAATAGCCCGTGCTTAGACCAATTATAATCCATAATAGGGCGTTGGCGATACTGGTCTGGATGATAAATTGTTGCCAGAGCTCCATTAATACCGTCATTGCATTAGGGTCGGGATGGCTAAAGCCATGAATTGCAGGATTTGGCGCGCCTATTAAGTGGGGAAAAATAAGGAAAATTATCCCTGCACCCTTGTAATAACGAGGGCTAAACGCTAAAACAGCCAAACCTATGCCAGTGAGTGTCACCGTTAAGAGCCACCAGTTTTGGCGTTGGCCTAATTCGGCGGCTGCCATGCCTGGAATTTCGGGAGGTAAGCCTAAACCAGGGGCGACAAATAACGTTAAATAGCCTGCGATACCCCATATTAAGCCCTTTAAGGCAGAGTTGGTGCCGCGAAAGGCCATTGCGCTGGCTAATATTAAGCCATATGCTAAGCTCATTAAGAAATTAGCGAGGAAAGTAAAAAAGCTCCGTTCGATGCCATCTTCTGGTGCCCACGGTTCAACAGCGGTGCTGATGTCGGTGCCCGCGATTTCAAAATTCTCGGCGGCAAAAATAATAGGATTTACAAAAGAGAATTGGTACAAACTAAAGCCAAAACTGGCAAGTAAGGCGGTCAGGCAGGCAATTAAGAATACTTGGCGAAAATACATGATGATATTTAATTAAAAGATTGTAAGCTGGGTGATTATAGCTTAAATTCTGGTTACCTACGGGTGTGATTAAAAGTGTGTGGGATTTTCAAAAATATTAAGCAGCTATAGCG
>CAZXJK010000222.1:0-5066 GCA_964640895.1 uncultured Methylomonas sp. | reverse complement strand
GCAATTTAGTCATTTTTCCATCGACCATTTGCTCAGATAATCCCATGTAGTTCACGCCCGCATAATCCCATTCGTCATGAGGTGTTTTTTGGTAACCAAATTTTGCTTGGCCAGTATTAACATCACGCCCCCAAATGGTCATTGTCCATTTGTTATCACCTGGGCGCATAGTTTCATTCCATGGAGCTGGATTACCTGAACCGTAATAAAGCATTTCTAAGTCACTATCGTAAGCATACCAACCCCAGTTAGTACCACCGCCGATTTTCCAGGCATCACCTTCCCACGTTTTGGTGCCTAACCCATATTGTCCGTAATGTGGATTGTCGTCATTAAAACCTTTACCAATACCAATATCCTTATCAGGCCCTGTTGCATAGACCCGCCAAACTTGAGATCCATCTTTAATATTATAAGCAGTCGCATAACCACGAACACCCAATTCGGCACCTGCACTACCAACAATGACCAAATCTTTTGCCACAAAAGGTGCCGACGTTAAGGTCGAGCCCATAGAAATATCAGAGTTCTCTATTTTCCAAATCATTTTTCCCGTTTTAGCATGGATGGCAACAACATGCCCATCTAGCTGGTCCTGAAAAATAGTAGGAGGATAATCTTTTGTTCCTGGTGCATAAGCCAAACCTCTATTTACCACATCACAACAGGCAACAGCACGTGCAGCGGGGTTTTGCTTAGGCTTGTATTCCCATAAAATTCTACCTGGCTCGTTTAAGTCAATTGCAAAGATATTGTTCGGAAAAGGCGAGTGGACATACATAATGCCGTCAATAACTAAAGGGCCTCCTTCATGACCATTCAAGACACCCGTAGAAAAAGACCAGACGGGCCTTAATTGATGTACGTTTTGAATATTAATCTGGTACATATTACTATAATGACTAGCATCATAATCTTTGGTCTGCATAACCCAGTTAGTGTTCTGTTCTGATAAATCCTCTAATCTTTTATTAGCACTTGCTGGTTGTGATAGTGCAAAAATTGCACTAGAAACCAGCATGGTAGATCCCATATTCCGAGCAAATTTTTTAATTTGCATATTTCCTCCAGTATTAACTTTGTCGTTAGAAAAGCATTTGCCAGATCCATAATTTTTAATAAAAAGCCCCTTGATCAATCTAGCTGTGAATTGGCAAATGCTTGAGTCTATTTTATTGATTAATCTATTGCTTTAATACGGAATAAGTAACTAATTAAGCAGGAATAATTCGTTATTTAACCTATGAAAAATTCCTAATAAGGCTTCATTCAAGCTGAATAAAGGCTGGTTTGTTGTTTTTCATTTAGTGCATTTCACGGATTTTTCTACAAACTGCCCAAAAGCCCGACTTCCATCGCCTACCTGAATCCGCTTTATCTCCTTATCAGTCTGACTATCAAACACGCTTAAACTGCCATCAAACCAATTCAACACAAATAAACGCTGATTTTCTTCATCCACAGCAATATTCTCAGGATACGCGCCAGTTTTCAGGGTATTTATTATTTGTTGCGTTCTGGAGTCCAATACACTCAGCGTATTTTCCAGCTGATTACTCACATATACTTTATGTTGTTTGCGATCGACGGCGACACCATAAGGCATACGGCCTACTTTTATACGCTTTATTTCGGTTAAACTAGCTAAATCAACAATACTAAGGGTATTGCCTTGCGAATTAGCGATGTAAGCAAATGTATCATCCATGGCAAGTGCAAAAGGTGCTTGCCCAACAGTAATATTTTTAATCACCTTAAAGTGCTGAGAATCTATTATCGAGATGCTATCGCTCTTTCTATTCAATACCCATACTTGTGATTCACAGGCATTTGTGGCTATTCCTGCTGGCGACTTTCCAACGGCAATTTTTTTTATCATCCGTCCCGTGCCTGGGTGAATAACCTTAACGACATGACTAGACCAGTCACTAATAAAAAGCAATTGATTGGCAAAAACAGCACCAAAAGGGCTGCCTCCAATGCTGATATGTTCTAAGGGAATTAGTTTTTCACTGTCAATAAAGCTGACCATACCTTGTTCAGGGTAGGTGACTGCAATCCATGGGTTATGGGGGCTAATAGCGATGCCAGCAGGGCCTTTAAGGGTAGGAATGGTCGTTTTTAATGATAAATCAGTGCGCTTAAACACACTAATACTCTCGCCCTGCTGTTGATTAATATAGAAGTAAGGGTCACTGACTACAATAGAGCTAAAGCCATACAACAGCAGAGTAAGAAATAATCGCAACATATTTATTTTTCCACTGCCTCTTTTAGACCTTGCAACCCATTTATAATAAAACTATCCATTGCTGCAATGGCAGACTCATCATTCAGTCTTTTTGGAGGGGTATTACCTGTATCGCCCCGATAAAAACGACTCTTCCACTTAACTTTAGTTTTATCATCTTCAGCAATTAATTGAATAGCCGTCGTATAAGAGCTCACAGGAAAGACATCTGTATTTTCAGTTTTTAAGCGATAATTGTATTCATGATCAGTATCGCTAAAATAATCTAGACCTTCTTCTAATACACCACTTTTCAGGGTCATGCTGCGATCACTGCCCGATTTATTTTTACCATCCCCTGTGCTAGATAGAACATCGGGGTGCCAGCTTGAAATATCATCAAAGTTTTTTACTACAGCCCAGACCTTGTCTATCGTGGCATTAATAATAATACTTTTATCAGCTTTTTTAGGGGTGGGGCCATGAGCATTTGCTCCCATTGAAATGATTGAAAAAGAAATAAAAAATAGTGTGCTTAGTTTCATGTTTACCCCGCGTAAAAATTGGCTATTATCAAGCATAATACGAGAGCTGTAACGGGAATGATTCTTGTGTTTATGTGGGAATATTTCCTTTTAATGCTTTGGAGGCTCAATAATATTACAGTGTGCGTTATATGAAACGCCAAGGTAAATTCACTTTATAAAATGAATTTACCTTGGCGCATCCTTGCACCGATGTCTTCCTTGACAATATCCTTTCTAAAAAGCTTAATAAAGCTTGCCTTCTAGTCCCTACGAACTCAACGATTTCTTCTTCAAAGTAATTGCCATCAGTGTCAATGACAGTAATCAGCTTTATTCATTATGTGTATTTCAAATAGTAACGAAGCATAGTTTAAAGGGGTTATTAATTTTTAAATAGGGAGTAATTCCTCTTTAATGATAGGGTTTTTTCCTGTCGGTAATCATTGGGTTTGGCAGAATAGGAATTATTCCTATAGCTTATTAAATGACAATCAGGCAGAATTCAGCTCGTTTAAACAGTGAGATTAATTATGGATCAGAAAATTAGTGTGCTATTAGTCGATGATCATGCGGTTGTTAGAACAGGCTATAAAACCTATTTATCATTGTCTGAGGAAGTAGGGCATATATATGAGGCTGATAGTGGTGAGGCTGCTTGTCAGCTTTATAAGCAGAATGCGCCAGATATCGTTGTATTGGACATGTCAATGCCTGGTATAGGTGGTTTTGAGGCAATGCGCAGACTTATAAGCTACGATCCCTATTGTAAAATTTTAGTTTTTAGTATTCATGACGAGCTGGTGTTTGTTGCGCGCGCCATTAAGTCAGGTGCGAAAGGGTATATTATTAAGAATAGCGGCCCAGAAATTTTAACGGCAGCTGTGTGTGCCATTGTGCAGGGAGGGACATTTATTGCACCTGAATTGGCGCAAAAATTAGCAATGAGTCATGTGCAAGGGGAGGATGAAAGCGAGCAGCTTAAACACTTATCAGCGCGAGAGTTTGATATTTTTTGTTTGCTGGTGAATGGTAAAACGGCACATGAAATAGCGGATAGCTTGTGCTTAAGCTATAAGACTGTTAGTAATTATAGTACTGGTATTAAAGAAAAACTAAAGGTCAAATCACTGGTAGACATGGTTTTTATTGCGAGTCGCCAAGGTGTGATTAATACCATAAAAAAGGACAGATTATGAAGTATGCTATGTGGGGAGCGTTATTAGTATTGAGCCAAGTAGTGGTGGCTGAAACGGTCTATGTGACCTTAGAAAAAGACAATGCATTGGCTGTGGTTGATCCTATTGCAGGTAAGTTGCTTAAGGTAGTACCGGTTGGTCAGCGACCTAGAGGTATTGTGCTGAGCAAAGATCAGCAGCAACTTTATATTGCCACCAGTGATGATGATACGATTCAAATTATTGATATTGCTTCTTTGAAACCAGTTGGTACGTTACCTTCAGGGGAGGATCCGGAAACTTTTGCGATGAACCCGACAGGGGATCGGCTTTATGTGTCGAATGAAGATGATAGCTTAGTCACGGTAGTTGATATAAAGCAAGCTAAAGCTATTAAGACAATTCCTGTCGGCGTTGAACCTGAGCCTATTACGGTTAGCCCGGATGAGAAGTGGGTGGCTTGTGCTTCAGAAGCAACTAATATGGTGCACTGGATCAATCGGGATACCTTGGTTGTCGAGGCTAATACCTTGGTTGATTCTCGGCCAAGAGGACTTATGTTTACAGCAGATAGTAAGCAATTGTGGGTTACTTCGGAGATGGGAGGGACTGTGACGGTACTAGATGTGTTGACTCGTAAAAAAATTAAGTCGATCTCTTTTAGGGTTGCTGGAGTTCAGCCAGAACTTATTCAGCCTGTTGGTGTGGTGATTAGCGATGATCAGCAATGGGCTTTAGTTGCTTTAGGGCCTGCTAATCGTGTTGCATTAATTAATGCACAAACTTTAGTGGTGGAGAAATATTTTTTAGTGGGGCATCGAGTGTGGAATTTGGCATTCTCAGCTGATCAAAAAAGGGTTTATACGACTAATGGAATCAGTAGTGATATATCTATCATTGATTTACCTTCCATGAAAGTTACCAAGTCAATCGCGGTTGGTAGGTACCCTTGGGGCATTGTTGTTAAGCCTTGATCTGGGCAAGCTAAGGAGGGATTTTGTGAGCCCCTTAGGGAGCTTTCGGAATACAGGCGAGTGAGTACACTACTTTCCCAGCATGCCGCATTCTTAATCAATATTAGGGCTACCAACTTAAGACGGGGCAAGCATTAAATCTAAAAAGCAGGCTAAAGGC
>CAZXJK010000221.1:0-5075 GCA_964640895.1 uncultured Methylomonas sp. | reverse complement strand
AACAAAAATCCTGCCAAAATATTGGATGCTTATTTATTTCCAAGTGCCTTATCTCTCCCACCCTACGTATTTGCTTTACAATTATTCTAAAGAAAATGCAGACAAACCTTTCTCATCCAACATTTCTAACACCATACCACCACCACGAGCAACACAAGTCAAAGGGTCATCTGCTATATAAACAGGCAAACCAGTTTCTTCGGCAATTAAACGATCAATATCCTTTAATAAAGCCCCGCCACCTGTCAACACAATACCACGAGTCGCAACATCTGCGCCTAATTCTGGCGGCGTTTGTTCTAAGGCAACTTTAACTGCACCCACAATACCTGACAAAGGCTCCTGTAAGGCTTCCAAGATTTCGTTACTATTTAAAGTAAAGCCACGCGGCACACCTTCAGCCAAATTACGCCCTTTTACTTCAATTTCCATGATTTCACTACCGGGATAAGCCGTACCAATTTCATGTTTAATTCTCTCAGCAGTCGCCTCACCAATTAATGTGCCGTAATTTCTACGCACATAATTGATAATGGCTTCATCAAAACGGTCTCCCCCTATCCGTACCGAGGAGGCATAAACAATACCATTTAGTGAAATAATGGCAACTTCAGAAGTACCACCACCAATATCCAAAACCATCGAGCCATGCGCTTCATCTACAGGCAAACCAGCTCCTATTGCTGCCGACATCGGCTCTTCAATGAGGTAAACTTCGCGCGCGCCAGCCATAGAAGCAGACTCTCTGATAGCACGGCGCTCAACTTGAGTCGACCCACAAGGAACACAAATCAAAATACGCGGACTAGGGCGAAAAAACTTATTTTCATGAACTTTCTTAATAAATTCACGCAACATACGTTCCGTTACGGCAAAATCGGCAATTACGCCATCTTTTAACGGACGTATAGCGGTAATATTACCAGGCGTACGCCCCAGCATTAATTTGGCTTCCTTACCAACGGCCGCAATCATTTTAGACCCCCGAACTCGGTCTTCTTTAATTGCCACGACCGAAGGCTCGTTTAGGACTATACCCTGCCCTGGTATATAAATAAGTGTGTTAGCAGTTCCTAAATCAATGGATAAATCATTAGAGAATATCCCACGAATTTTATTAAACATCTATTCTTAATCCTGAACGCGTAGAAAATCTTATTACTTTAACAATCAATAAGGTATTTGGGCAAGATATACTTCATGCAGCCGTAACTGCACAATTCTATTGTCTGAGTTTTTACTGATAGCCGCGCTGCTGAAACAGTTGTGTAGCCAGCTATACGCCTATTTTAACACCTTGTTATCAACAAAAATTAACACGCTATAAATTCCGCATTCGTGACCGCGAGAAGTATATAAAGTATCATATTGTGCTATTGATCCTTATAACAATCTAACAATAGCTTGTTACCAAGGTAAACCCCTTAGGAACGAGAATTTAGTAATACCCAAAAGTATAACACAGAATTTTGGCTGTACAGTCGTGCTAGAAACACAGGTGCATAGCGAGCTACGTAACTGTTTTTCTAGCGCGATTGTGCGGTCAAAAGGCAAGTCAGACTCGGGTATTATTGAATTCTCATTTCTTAGTAATCCTAATTGTTTAATGGAGTTAAAATGTCGTTAACAGCTGATGATGTTAATAAAATAGCGTATTTAGCGCGTTTGGGAATTGATGCCCAAGATACCGAGTCTTATGCCAAAGATTTATCGGGCATGTTAGATTTAGTTGCCCAAATGAGCAACGTCAACACCGATGATGTCGCACCTATGGCGCACCCTTTAGATCAAGTACAACGCCTGCGCCCTGATGAAGTCAACGAAACCAACAACCGTGAAGCTTTCCAAGAAATTGCCCCACAAGTTGAAGCCGGCTTATACCTTGTGCCCAAAGTTCTCGAATAAGGAAATAAATCATGCACACTAAAACAATTGCACAACTGGCAAAAGGCTTGCGTGCCGGTGAGTACTCCAGCCAAGAACTGACTACCGCTTATCTTGCCCGCATTAAACAGCATGCGGAACTAAACAGCTTTATTACGGTGACTGAGGAGCCGGCACTCGCAGCAGCCAAACAAGCAGACGCTGCACTTGCTGCCGGCAATGCACCTTTTTTAACAGGTGTACCGATTGCACATAAAGATATTTTTTGTACTCAAGGCGTTAAAACCAGTTGCGGCTCAAAAATGCTGGATAACTTTATTGCGCCTTATAATGCAACAGTCGTTGAAAAGTTTAACGCTGCTGGCACCGTTACTTTAGGTAAATTAAATATGGATGAGTTCGCGATGGGCTCATCAAATGAAACCAGTTTTTATGGTGCTGTACACAACCCTTGGGCGACCAATACAGTCCCGGGAGGTTCTTCAGGCGGCTCTGCGGCAGCTGTAGCAGCGCGTTTAATTCCTGGAGCAACAGGTACTGATACTGGCGGCTCAATTCGCCAACCTGCCGCTTTGTGTGGCATTACCGGCTTAAAACCCACTTATGGCCGAGTTTCGCGTTTTGGCATGATTGCTTATGCCTCCAGCCTTGACCAAGGTGGCCCTATGACGCAAACCGCTAAAGATGCCGCCCTGATGCTACAAGTGATGGCAGGCTTTGACACAAAAGACTCTACTAGCGTAGATCGCGAGGTTCCTAATTATAGTGCCAGCTTAAATAATAGCTTACAAGGTTTGAAAATTGGCCTGCCTAAAGAATTCTTTGATGAAGGCTTAAGTAGTGATATGGCGGCTACCATTGAAACAGCCATCAATGAATATAAAAAAATGGGCGTAGAAATTATCGAAGTTTCTATGCCTAATTTAAAACTGGCCATTCCTGCTTACTACGTGATTGCACCTGCTGAATGTTCGGCAAACCTTGCACGTATGGATGGCGTACGCTTTGGGCATCGCTGCGCCAACCCTGCCGACTTAAACGATCTCTATATCCGCTCACGTGGTGAGGGCTTTGGCACCGAAGTCAAACGACGTATTTTGGTAGGTACTTACGCCTTATCAGAAGGCTATTACGATGCTTACTACATTAAAGCACAAAAAATCCGTCGTTTAATCAGTGATGACTTTAACCGTGCGCTAAAAGAGGTTGATGTCATTATGGGTCCCGTATCACCCTCGCCTGCTTTTGGTATTGGTGAAAAAACCAGCGACCCTATTGAAATGTATTTAGCTGATATTTATACCATCGCCATTAACTTGGCAGGACTACCCGCTATGTCGATTCCTGCCGGCTTTATCGACAACAAACCAGTGGGACTACAAATCATTGGCAACTATTTTGCCGAAGACAAGTTACTGAATGTCGCGCATCAATACCAACAAGTGACTGACTGGCATCAACAAACACCGCAAGGCTTTGCGTAAGGAGGCAATATTATGCAATGGGAAACCGTTATCGGGCTTGAAATTCACGCCCAACTCGCAACAAAAACTAAAATATTTTCAAGTGCAGCAACCGCTTATGGTGCGGAACCCAACACCCAAGCTTGCTCAGTTGATCTAGGCTTACCTGGTGTATTACCTGTCCTAAATCAAGAAGTAGTTCGTATGGCCGTTAAATTTGGTATGGCCATCGAAGCAGAAGTAGCTGATTATTCCGTGTTTGCACGTAAAAACTACTTTTATCCGGATTTACCCAAAGGTTATCAAATCAGCCAAATGGATCACCCTATTGTGGGCATTGGTCATATGGACATTGAAGTGGATAGCAAAACTATACGTGTCGGCGTGACCCGCGCACATTTAGAAGAAGATGCAGGTAAATCCTTACACGAAGATTTTCATGGTTTAACAGGTATTGATTTAAACCGTGCCGGCACACCCTTATTGGAAATCGTCTCGGAACCCGATATGCGATCCGCTAAAGAAGCGGTCGCCTATATGCGTAAAATTCACGAATTAGTCCAATATTTGGATATTTGTGATGGCAATATGCAAGAAGGCTCATTCCGTTGTGATGCCAATGTCTCGATTCGTCCTAAAGGTCAAACCGAATATGGCACGCGTACTGAACTAAAGAACATCAACTCATTTAAATTTGTTGAAAAAGCCATTAATATCGAAGTAGAACGCCAAATTGATATTATTGAAGCGGGCGGCAGAATCATCCAAGAAACACGCTTGTACGATGCGGATAAAAATGAAACCCGCGCCATGCGTAGTAAAGAAGAAGCCAACGATTACCGCTACTTCCCTGACCCAGATTTATTACCCGTCTATATCAGTGAAGAGCTACGTGCTGCAGTAAAAGAAGATTTACCAGAACTGCCGCATATAAAAAGACAACGCTTTATTGACACATACCAGTTAGACGCAGAAACAGCAGCGACTTTATCTAGCTCTAAAGAACTTGCCAATTACTTTGAAGCCCTAGTCAAAGAGTCAGGTTGTAAAACTAAAATTTGTAGCAATTGGGTGACTGTGGAATTATTAGGTGTGCTTAACAAAAAAGGTGTAGACATCAAGCAATCACCTGTATCACACACACGCTTAGCAGGTTTATTAGCACGTATTGCCGACAACACCATTTCCGGAAAAATCGCCAAGCAAGTCTTTGCCGCGATGTTAGAAAGTGATGATAGTGCTGATGCTATTATTGATGCGCAAGGTTTAAAGCAAATCACTGATAGTGGTGCGATTGCAGCCATTATTGATAAAATAATTGCCGATAACCCTAATCAAGTGGAGCAATATTTAAGTGGTAAAGATAAAGTCTTCGGCTTCTTTGTTGGGCAAACTATGAAAGCCTCACAAGGTAAGGCTAACCCAGGTGAGGTGAATAAAATCTTGCAAGAAAAGCTAAAGCGGTAAATTAACACACCACTTTAATTAAGTATTTATACCCATAAAAATCAATTATTTACTATGTATGCTGGGTTAGATTAGCAAGCGAAGCACAACTAACGTAACCCAGCATTTACACATAAGGTCTTAACCTTCAAATCATTCATGCTCTTCACGGTTCAAAAATGTTGTCTGAAATTATCACATTTTAAATGGGCAACCTAAGTCCGTGTTCCCATGCTACCTTGAGTGCCACTTAAATTAGAAATGCCTCCCCACTTATCTATT
>CAZXJK010000220.1:0-5079 GCA_964640895.1 uncultured Methylomonas sp. | reverse complement strand
AAGACGGACAAAAAGACCAACAAGATTGGATGATTATTTTTTTCCATCTCCCTTATTCTTTACATCAGAAAATTTTTTTAATCTCGATTGCTTATGGGTAACAAAAATTAATTTATTAATGCTAGTACCATGCATATGAGTTTTATAGCCATCTGTTAATTGGCTCTGATCAAACTCACTCACTAGGACTAATGGAGTTGCAACGATTAAGTCAATTTTACCTTGATAAAAATCAGTCCGCATTGCAGCAACGCTATCATAAATATGCGTTTCTGATTGTATGTTCATTTTTTTGGCTAGTTCGTCTAACCAATAACGCAATGCAACTTCGATACTTTTTACATCAATATCTGAAAAAGCATCCAGATAAAACCCCGTGCGTAATATGGTAGGTGGTAATGGCTCTGTTGCATGACTAGCTTGAATATTCAATATTAACAATATAATTAATAATGCCTTATAAAAAATAGTCATTATTGCAGCCTGTGTTTTCTAAGTAATTTCAGATAACGCTGCTTTAATTGTCGAGTGGTATCTAAATCACTAAGGCTTGAGCGAATCATACGGTCAGCTTGAAATAAGTTCAATAACTGCTGGCCTGCCGGATAAGTATGTAATTTTTCCGCTTCTTGGATGGCCTCCTGCCTAAGTTGGGGATCTGTCCGTATATGAAAAAAAGCCAAGCCTCTAGGTATAGAGTCTAGTTCAGCAATGATCTGTGTTTGATGTTTGATTTGTGGATTTAATTCTGTTGCTAAACGATAGTCTTGCAAATAAACCAAAATAACATCTGTTTTTTTGAAAAATAACTTGTAGATTATTTTGCTGGATTTAGCAGAATGCCTAATGTTTGCAAAGACCTGTTTAGATTGTTTCCCAAAGTGTTCTAGTGTTAACACATCTAGGTACATATGCATTAACTCATCATGCTCTAGCATTAATAGCTGTTTATTTTTTACATCACTAAAGTCTTGTATGCCTGATTGGTTGTGGGTAACAGCAATGAGTGTGTCAAAGGCAATGCCATGCATCAGGCTTTTATAGCCATCAGTTAGCTGAGTCAGGTCAAATTCATTTATAAAGACCAACGGTGGCGCGACAATAAAATTTATTTTACCTTGATAAAAGTCAGTGCGCATTTCATCAAGGCTTTCATAAACAGTTGTATCGGATGGATAGTTAGCTTGGTCAGCTAGCTTTTCTGTCCAAAAACGTAAAGCAACGTCGATGTCCTCTATCGCTATATCAGAAAAAGCATTGATATAAAAGCCAGCATGAAAGACAGGCGGGGGATCGATTTTATCAGCAGCATGGGAATAAGGCAGTATGCAAAATACTAATATGCTAAACCAGAAAATAGCTTGTTTTAGGGATAAGCTTATAATGCCATTTTTAGGTGCAATGCAGACAATAGGTAAATCAAGCTTGGGACTTATTGAATTCTGGCACCTTAAGCTCAGCATCTAAATAAGCCTGTAGATTGACATTAAGCTACCTAGCCTTTGTAAAGACACCTAATTGCTCCAGATTACGTCCAATCAAATATTCCAGAGATGTTAGGCCAACTTCCAATGAATAGCGCGAGCGGTAATAAGCACTCTGTGCAAAGGATTCTACTAATTGTGATTCAATCACATCCTTGGTAGTCACCATTTCTTGTTGGTAGGCGCGAGTATGTAATTTACGGTTATCACGCGCAAAACCAAAAGCGGCTTTATTATTTTGAATTTGTTTATTGGAGCTACGAATACGTAAGAATTGCTGCTTTACTTGTAGTGCCATGCCTTCGTCTAATAGAATGGTTTGGCTTTTTATCTGCCTTTGTTGTGCTTTCGCATGCTTTACTTTGCCAACGGTTTCAAAACCGCTAAATAGATCCCATTGCATGCCAATACCAATAGTCCAGCCTTCCGCATTATCATCATTAATCAAGCCTGCATCATAGTCATTCCAAAGTTTATGGGCACTTGCTTGGACACCTACCATAGGATAATAACCACTTTGGACTTCAGTAATTCGGTGTTCTGTTAATTGCACGGCGAAGCTGAGTTGCTGAATATCAGGGTTAAATTGCCTTGCTGCTTCAACTAGCTCTTCCAGATTAGCCGTGAGTTGTTTGGGCATTTCAGTTTCAGCGATGCGATACTCTGCATCCCAAGCTTGCCCCATCGCATTACCTAAGGCTTCATGTGCTAGTTCACGTGCATATTCGGCTTCATTTAGCATGGAGCGCGTTATTGCAGTGGTCACTTTAGTGCGTAAATAATCGGTTTTTTTAACTTTTAAGGAGCCATTTTGGTAGAGGCGATCGGTTAAATCTTCTAGAACTTCAAAGCGCTGTAGCGTTGCACTGGCTAATTGCTCCATTTTTAGAGCAAATTGTGCCGCATAAAAATATTTTTTAACATCTCTAACCACTTCCAAGCTAGATTTGCGGCGTGCTTGTTCGGCTATTTGTATGCCCTTTTCTGCTTGGCCAATAATGGCCGGGCGCTTAAAACCTGTGAACACAGGATATTCTAAATTAATGGAAGCGGTGACTAAATCGCGGTCATATAGCTTCATTTTCATATCTAGCGGAATTGAGCTAATCGGTTGTGCTAAGCCTGCATTAAGTGCTTGTGCATATTGTGGGTCTTGTAGGGCGGCGACAGTGGTTAAAGCGCCAGTAAGGCTGGAAGGCAATTCAAAGCTACCTTGGGCAGTAAAGGTTCTATCTTGGTCGGCACGCTCGGCACTAACGCGAGCGGACACTCTAGGCCAATAGGCTGACATGGCTTGTTGATATAGGGCCTCAGCCATCATCACTTGTGCATCAGAGACTCTTAGAGACTGATGCTTTTGTAAGGCAATGGTGATGCAATCATCTAGTGTGTAGGTTTGTTGTCTGTCAGCTGCTGCAGGAGCAGTGCAGCTAAATAATAGAATAACAATAAAGCCTCTTAGCATTTATTTGCCTCAATCACATAATTGATTACGGATCCCTAAAATTTGCTCAATATTTTCTAAAAATAAATCGACTAATTCCGGGTCAAACTGCACTCCCTTATTGGCAAGCAGATACTCAATAATCTGCTCATCTGTCCATGCTTTTTTGTAGCAACGCTCACTGCCTAAGGCATCAAAAACATCAATCAGGCCAACGATGCGAGCTTCAATGGCTATTTTTTCCCCCGCCAACCCTAATGGGTAGCCTTTTCCGTTATAGTATTCGTGATGTTGATGAGCAATCGTTGCCGCCATATTAATTAAAGGCCGGTCTAGCTTATTCAACATTTTATAGCCCAAATCAGCATGTTCTTGCATTGTCTCAAACTCTTTAGCTGTTAGTTTGCCTGGCTTGTGCAATATTTCATCAGGAATGCCCACTTTGCCAATATCATGCATGGGTGAAGCAATTTTAATCATTTGTGCGTGTTCGGAACTAAGGCCATATTTTTCAGCAAGTAGCTGTGACATTTGTGCGACACGCTTAATATGTAAGCCTGTTTCTTGGCTGCGATTTTCAACCACTTCACCCATGACATAAATCAGCTCTTTTTGGATTTCAATAATGTCTTCACTAAGTTTTACAGAATCACTAATATCTTGGCTTAGGCTCATTAATGAATGTAAGTCGCCCTGTTGGTCATGAATACCAACAATAACGGTACTCAGTGTGCGTTCACAGCCTGGTTTTACACCTAGGCGAATCACTCTAGAGCTAAAGCCTTGATCTTGAACTTTTCCTAATACACGCTGCTGAAAATCATTGCAATCTAGCACCATATCACTAAAGGATTGGCCAATAATTTCTTCAGTTTTACAATTTAAGGTCGCGCTGAAATTGTCATTAGCACTAATAATTTTTCCTGATGTATCTAGTACACATAAAGAAGTCCCTAACTCAATCGCACGCTCATATTCATTGTGGTAATGTTGTTGTGAGGCTAAATCCTGTTGTAAGTTTAATGATAAGCGTTCAAATTTCTCATAAACTTCCGTCACGTCCAGCATTAAAGCAACAAATTCTTCAATCTTGTTATGGGCATCCACTATGGCGACGACGGTCACATCAACAATATAAATATCACCATTTTTACTGGTTTTCTTTAAAAATCCCTGCCACTTTTTATTGTTTATAACGGTGTCTTTCAGCTCTTGTAGTGTTGCTTCTTGATCATTCTCGGCAAAGGTAAACAAATAATGCTGCCCTAATAACTCCGTCTCTGTATAGCCTGATAAGTGACAAAACTGAGAGTTGACGTAACTAATATTACCAGCCAAATCCACTTTTGCAACGATCGCTTTTTCATCCACTAGTAGCTTATATTGTTCTAATAATTTTCTGTTGTGTTTGACTTCATTTTCCAATTGCATCTGATCTTTAATGGCAACAAGCTTATCCAGCAGTCGTTCAAGGCTGATAGGTTTGGTAATATAATGTTGAATACCGAGCTCAAGTGCTCTAAATAAATACTCAACATCGTTATAAGCACTTAAAATAATAATTTCTTGATTTTGCTGAATATGTTTAATATCCGCCGACATGGAAAGTCCATTCATTTCTGGCATTTGTATGTCGGAGATAACGATGTCCGGGCGATACTTCTTATATAGCTCCAGCCCCTCTCTACCATTAGCTGCAGTATATAAGGTGTTAAACCAACTTTGTAGTACTAACTCTAGCTCTTCTCGAGTTTCGTCATCATCTTCAACATATAGGACATCTAGCTCAGTTAATTCTGCAATTTTTTTAATATCTAACATAAATTTATTAACATCGTGTATGAGTTAGTTTTCTATTGTGGATATCTTGACTGCTAATTTAGCAAAAAAGTTTTATTAAATATGCGCAGTTGTTCAACTAATAGAAAACTTATTCAAAAGTATTTGGTATGAGAATAATAGGGGGGGGTTTTTACCAGAATGGAATGATAAATATTCGTGACTGATAGACACTATAAAGCATGTGAGCTAAGGATTAAAGGGAGGAGCAAGCTATATCAAACTTGACGAGCAGCTGAGTAATTTACTAATGTAGAGGGGTGTGATTAAAAGTGTGGGGGATTTTCAAAAATATTAAGCAGCTATAGCGGA
>CAZXJK010000219.1:0-5193 GCA_964640895.1 uncultured Methylomonas sp. | reverse complement strand
ATTCTTTACACAAAAAAGGCTCCTTATTTATTTCTAAATAAGGAGCCTTTTTTTTGTTGATAAGGCAAGTACTAACTATAAAAAATCAAGTGTAACCAACACATAAGGCACTTGGAAATAAATAAGCATCCAATATTTGGGCAGGATTTTTGTTTGTCATCAGTGCTGTAGCAATAGGCGCATAGCAGGCTACGTAACTGTTGCTACAGTACTGATGACGGACAAAAAAACTAGTAAAGATGGATGATGTGTGTTTCCAGGTGCCTAAGTACCCAAGCAAAATTAACTTAACATTTTTACTTGTCTTTTTTCTCATCTTCCGCGTTGCATAAATAATTACGTAGCCAGCTATGCGCTTATTTATACGCCTTAAAGGTGAAAAAAAATCCTGCGTAAAATTAGTTAAATTAATTGTACCTAGGTACTTATAGGATAAAACTAACCCAAAGTTTCTATAAGTGCTAATGCTTCTTTTTTCTGTGCATCATTACCTTTTTCCACAACTTCTTGTGCTATTTCTTTTGCTGCGACCGCATCTCCCATATCAATATAGGCTTTAGCCAAATCTATTTTCGTTTCATACTCATCCATATCTGTTAAGTCTGAAACCTCCAAATTTAGAGCACCGTCCCCAAAAGACTCAACGGCCGACTCTGCAGAAACTTGAGGTGCTCTAGTAGGTACCTCATCAAAGTCAAAGTCAAAAGAACTATGTTCAGAATCAGGGTTTATATTTGCAACATTTTGCGATTCAACATCAAGCTCAGACTCATTTAAAGCCACACTTTCATTTATGCCAGCCTTTACATCGGCAGAAAAATCAAACTCATCTAAACTTATATCTTGATTTTCATCAACATTCAACTGCGGAGGCTCGACTGCACCCGAAGCTTCTGCATCATCAAAATCAAAATCAAACGAATCCAGATCTTCAGGCACCTTAGGCTCATCAGCAACTGCCACATCTGCCGTATCAACTGATTCAAATGAACTTAAATCAAAGTCCAAATTATCAAGCTCACTCGACTCTTCAGCTTGCTCTTCTACATCATCTGTTAAAGCAAATGAACTTAAATCAAAATCAATATCAGAATTATCTGCCTCATCACTCACAGCAACAATTGCATCAGGCACTACTTCTGGAGCAACACTGTCATTCGACAGCTCATCCACCAAGCCCAAAGACTCATCCGCTAAGTCAGTCGCCTCAAATTTTGACTCCCTAAGCTCAGAAGAAAATAAAGGAGAATCAGGGATAATTTCTGACCCCATTTCTGAAACCTTAGACCAGAAATTGAGATTTGTATTTTTACCTTCAGAGATTAATGTATTTGCAAATAGCTCAAAACCCTCTTCATTTTCACTAGCATAAAATATCTCTAGTAACTTAAGCTTATACTCATCTTTATCAGGATGATCAGTAATCGCTTGTCGCATCAAGTCTTCAGCTTGCTGGTAGCGACCATACGCTAAATAAACATCTGTTTCAGCTGTTGGGTCAATTTCTGCCTGATCAGTCTCAAACACACCAAAATCACTAGGCGTGAACTCACTTAAAAAGGAACTCTCTCCGACTGTACCCACATCATAAGAAGGTAGTTCATCAAAAACAGGAACTACCATACCGTCTTCGTCATCATCTTCAGGTAGCACAATCTCACTTGAGGCAGCAAACATACTGTTTTCATTCAGCTCCTCTTCAACTTGACGCCTACGCCATAGGACTAAGCCGATTCCAGTGAGTGCCAATAACCCAAAAACTCCCCAGCCTAAATAAGTGTAATTAATACCAGATTCTTGTGGCGCAACACCTTCTTGAATAGCCTGAACTGGGGGAACAACAGGAGCAATTTCAAGAGCTGGTTCTTTAGATACACCAGTAACAGATGTGCCTACTAATTGACTATCATCAACATCAGCTCTTAGCTCAGATTTTTCAGCAGCCCTATCTTCTACAAGCTTTACACCTACAATGGGCGACTCTGATAACTCAGGTACAACTACTGATTCAACTTCATTATCAGCCAATACCTCATATTGCGCGGTATCAGGTGCGCTAATGAGCACCTCAGGATCAAGCTCTTTATTTTGCAACGCTGCTAATTGCTGGTCTTTAATTGCCAGCATATTTTGCATAATAGCAAACTGCTCCTCTAAATTTGCCAACCTCTGTTGCAGCTGCTTATTTTGAGAGTTTAGCTTTTGGCCTTCCTCAGTATTTGCCGTTATATAATTAGCTTGTTCAAGCGAATCTTCAACGGGGGGAACCAATTTTAGCTGATTATTACCTAGCCGATCAGCAACAACTTGTATCTCAGGATCCGCAACCGCCTTACCTTCCCAAACAGCCATTTGCCGATAAAAATTTGCATTTGCCTGACGCTGAGTTAAAGTAAGCAAATCAGACTTTTCAGGAATTTTTAAAGTCTTCCCTTCCATCAACGCATTAACATTCTTCTTATAAAATGCACTAGGGTTGGCTTTATACAAAGCCATCATCATTTGCTCTACAGAAACATCACTATGCTTATTTATTTTTTTAGCAACTTTCCACAATGAGTCATTTCTTTTTGTTGGACCATATCGTCCTTCTACCGCCAAGCTACTATAATCAACTCGACCATCTTGCACATTTTTTTGAGTGCTTGATGATGCCTTATTTATTGCAGCCTTGGGCGCACTAATACTTGGCTGCTGGTAAACAACGGGGGGGTCTACTAGCACTGTAAATTCTTTAAAAATATCCCCTTTAGGCCAACTAACTTCAACTAAAAAATCTAAAAAAGGCTCTTGTACAACCTCATTTGAGGTTAACTTAATAATTACCTGACCACTCTTTTTCAAGATTGGTTTAAATTTAATAGTAGATGCAAAATAACTCCAAGCTATCCCTGCTTCATCAAATTTATTAGGCGGCGCCAAAGAAACTTTTATATCAGAAATTGTCTCATCAGCCGTCAAAGAAAGAGCAATCTCAGCATCAAGCTTTTGATTTAATGCTGAATGCAATTTAATGTCGCCAATGCCCAATGAATGTGCAGCCATAGGAGCTAGTAAAGACATAGCCACTAAAGTTTTCTTCATTTTATGCACCACTCTCTCCTTCCCACAAGTTTTCCACCTAAAATACAGCCAAACATATAAATAAGTTTAACCTAGATATAATTTTTTACCAACTCTTCAGCGATTTGCACACTGTTTAAAGCTGCACCTTTACGCACATTATCAGCAACCACCCATAAGTTAATGCCTTTTTCATGCGAAATATCTTCCCTAATACGTCCAATAAATACATCATCATTACCTGATGACTCGGTGACAGCAGTTGGATAGCCGCCATCCACACGCTCATCCATAACAGTTATGCCCGATGTAGCCTCTAAAAGCTCACGTACACGCTCAACTGTTATTTTTTCACGCGTTTCAATATGAATTGCTTCAGAATGCCCATAAAAAACAGGTACACGTACAGCAGTCGGGTTAACCTGAATACTGTCATCACCCATAATTTTTTTGGTTTCCCATACCATTTTCATTTCTTCTTTGGTATAGCCATTATCCATAAAAACATCAATTTGAGGCAAGACATTAAACGCAATTTGTTTAGGGTACACCTTTGAAGTAATCGGCTTACCATTTAGCAATTGCCCCGCCTGTGTGACAACCTCTTCTATACCTTCCTTGCCAGAGCCTGATACCGCCTGATATGTACAGACATTAATACGCTCAATACCAACTGCATCATAAATTGGCTTTAAAGCAACCAGCATTTGAATGGTTGAACAATTCGGATTAGCAATAATCCCTTTTACTTTATGTTCTGCAATACTAGTCGGGTTTACCTCAGGTACAACCAAAGGAATATCGTCGTCATAACGAAACTGTGAAGTATTATCAATTACGACACAGCCAGCTGCAACGGCAATGGGAGCATATTCTTCAGAAATTGAAGCCCCAGCTGAAAATAAGCCTATATTAGCTTTGGAGAAGTCAAATTCAGCCAAATCTTGTACAACAAGACTTCCACCATTGAAAGGAATACGCTTACCTGCAGAACGAGCACTAGCCAACGCATAAACCCTGTCAACTGGAAATTTTCGCTCTTCCAAAATCGAGATCATTGCCTCGCCAACCGCACCCGTTGCCCCAACAATTGCAACATTATATTTTTTAGTCATTGCTTGCTCTCACTTTTAAAGCTCTTATTACTGCATCACCCATTTCTGAGGTACTTACTTTTTGCATGCCTTCCGAATAAATATCTGCAGTACGCACATGTAAATTCAAAGCGTCATTTACTGCTTGCTCAATACGGTCAGCCGCTTCAGCTTGATTAAATGTATAACGCATCATCATAGCAGCAGACAAAATAGTCGCCAAAGGGTTAGCTATGCCTTGTCCTGCAATATCAGGCGCAGAACCATGAATGGGCTCATACATACCCTTACCATTAACATCCAAAGATGCAGAAGGCAACATTCCAATTGACCCCGTCAACATTGAGGCAGTATCCGATAAAATATCCCCAAACATATTAGTGGTTACCATAGTATCAAACTGCTTAGGTGCACGCACTAATTGCATAGAAGCATTATCAACATACATATGACTCAATTCTACATCAGGGTACTCTGCCGAAACTTCAGTCATCACCTCACGCCATAACTCGGTACATTCCAAAACATTTGCCTTATCAACCGAACATAAGCGCTTATTGCGTTTTTGCGCAATGTTAAAAGCAGAGTGCCCAATACGACGTATCTCAGATTCACTATAAACAAGCGTGTTATAGCCTTGCCTCTCTCCATTTTCTAGTATTCTGACACCTCGTGGCTGGCCAAAATAAATCCCACCAGTCAACTCGCGTACAATCATAATATCAAGTCCCGCAACCACTTCAGGCTTCAATGTTGATGCATCAGCCAATTGTGGATATAAAATTGCAGGACGTAAATTAGAAAATAACTGTAACTCAGAACGCAAGCCTAACAAGCCTTTCTCTGGGCGCACCGCAATATCAAGCGACTCCCATTTATAACCTCCCACAGCACCTAATAAAATAGCATCAGCTTGTTTTACTAAAGCAATAGTCGCATCAGGAAATGGCGATCCAGTCTCATCATAAGCTGCACCACCAATCAGTCCTTGCTCAAACTCTAACCCCAAATCCATATCGGTATTTAAATAATCCAG
>CAZXJK010000218.1:0-5197 GCA_964640895.1 uncultured Methylomonas sp. | reverse complement strand
CAAAAATCCTGCCCAAATATTGGATGCTTATTTATTTCCAAGTGCCTAAGCTAACAATCCAGCATAAAAATTGCTTAAAATCTTTGTTTTTAAGCATATGAAAATTGTTCATTGCTTAGCAATCGCGTAAAATCACTTTCTCTGATTCACTTTACAGATTAAGACGCGATGAAAAAATACTTACTCTTTATCTTAACTGCCTTATTATTACAGGCTTGTTCAGATGATAAATCAACAACTGCCACGTCAGCTGCCCCCATTCAAGAAGCACCTCAAGCAGTCACCAAAACCCAGCCCTCAGGCAAAACATGGAATGGCTCTACCTTATCTGCAGCCACTATAAAACAAGTGCAGGAAGACAAATACCATTACAAACAATGTGTCTATAAAGAAGCGCAAAAACAAGGCTATCGAAAGCTTGACTCCCGCGTTGCGACTGATGCGGTTATCAAGCAATGCGAGCCTACTTTGGCAAAAGTCAGAACAACCTTTGTCAATGAAGGTGTCCCTGAGGTGATTATCGGTCGTTTTTTGAAAAAAACACGTACCGATATGACTCGTAAAATTTTACAATCCCTGATGTTTGCAGAAGCTTCACGCAAAGCAGGAGCCATCCAATAATATAACAGGACTGACAGTTGCACAGTACTTGTATATTAGCTAAATAATCCCCATTTTAGCCACACAAAATACACATAATTAGACGCGGATATTATTGAGTTCTCGCTCCTTATTGGCTAATTGGTTATTTACACCATTAACTAACATTTATTATCTATGATAGAAATACCCATGAATACCACCCAATTTAAAATAGATTTGGACTTGTTTCCAACCACCTTTGATGCCATTCATGCCTACTTGGCTGCTACTGTCTTTGGATTGGCACTCACTGTTATCATTTTATTGTTTGCCATGCTAATTGGCTTATTACGTCGCGCTAAAAAACCTGCAGAAAGCAAAAAAGATCAGCAAGAACAAGCTATCTCTATGCAAATCCCAAAACGTGAACCTGAAGTGAAGATTGTTGAGAAAATTGTCGAAGTAGAAAAAATCGTTGAAGTTGAAAAAATCATTCAACAACCTGCACCTGAACCGATTATTCTTAAAGAGGCAACTCCTGATGCAGCGTTACAATTATTAAGTCTACTGCAAAAAGAAGCACGTTTGATTGATTTTCTACAAGAAAATATTAACGATTATAGTGATGCAGATGTGGGTGCAGCAGTACGTGTTGTGCATACAGGTTGTAATAAAGCACTGAAGGAACATTTTACTTTAGCAACTGTTCGCACTGAAGAAGAAGGCTCTAAAGTCACCTTGAAGAAAGGATTTAATGCTTCCGAAGTACGTTTGATTGGTAATATTGTCGGTGAAGCGCCTTTTTCAGGTACTTTGGTACATAAAGGCTGGCAAGTCACTGATATTAAACTACCAAAATTAACTGAAGGCCATAATGCCAATATAATCGCTGCTGCGGAGGTAGAGCTATGAAAAGTTTGTTTAGCGGCATGAATAAATTATCTGAAAATAAAGATAAGGAAGATAATGAACAAAAGTCCTCTTCCTTTTTTGGATCAAAAAATAATGACACCGACAGCAGTGAAGATACTCCAGCAACACCAAGTTTGGATACACAAGCTGATGACGTAAGCTCCGACTCAGAGTTAAGTTCTTCTGAAACTGATACTGCGGACTCTGATAATAGTGTAGATGATGATAGCAACAATGACGGTGATACTGACGTAATTGAGCAACCGACTACGACCATTCCAGAACCTATTGATGGCCCGCGTTACTCAATCGGAATTGATTTAGGGACAACGCACTGTGTTTTATCTTATGTCGATATTTCTGACCCTGAAGCCGATGAAGTCGTACAGCAAGTTTTAGACATTCCGCAACTAACAGCACCTGGTGTTATTGAGGACATGCCACAACTACCATCCTTCTTATATCAAGCACATGAAGCGGAAATAAATGCTGGCGAAACCGTATTACCTTGGACTGCTAATCCAGAATTTTTGGTCGGTGAAATTGCCCGTAACCTAGGCTCAAAAACACCGATACGTTTAGTGTCTAGTGCGAAAAGCTGGTTATGTCATGCAGGCGTTGATTGTAAATCTCCCATATTACCCAACGAAGCACCTGAAGAAGTTGAAAAAATATCCCCCTTTCAAGCAAGCAAAGCTTATTTAGAGCATTTATGTGCTGCTTGGGACAAACAATTCCCACACGACCTAATTGCTGACCAAGACATCACCTTAACCGTACCCGCTTCATTTGATCCTGCAGCACGTGAATTAACGTCCGAAGCTGCACAAAGTGCTGGTTTGCAAAATGCGATTCTATTAGAAGAGCCGCAAGCAGCCTTATATAGTTGGATTGAAAAAAGTGACGGTGACTGGCGTAACCATGTTGATGTCGGTGATATTATTTTAGTCGTTGATGTGGGTGGTGGTACTACCGATTTATCATTAATTGCAGTGACTCAGGAGGGTGGCAATCTAGGTTTAACCCGGATTGCAGTGGGTGATCACATACTTTTGGGTGGTGATAATATGGATTTGGCCTTAGCCTATACGCTGAAAGCCAAATTAGAAAAAGAAGGCTCTAAACGCTTAGAACCATGGCAAATTCAAGCCTTAACGCATGCATGTCGTTCTGCCAAAGAAAAAATCTTAGGGGATGACGATGATGCAGATAACATCCCGATCGTTGTCGCTAACCGAGGCTCTTCACTTATTGGCGGTACCTTACGGACAGAATTAACTCGCGAAGAAGTCAACACGGTCTTACTACAAGGTTTCTTACCTGAAGTTGAAAGTGATGCACAGCCTGTGAGTCGTGCTCGCTCTGGTTTAAGAACAACTGGCTTGCCTTACGCACAAGATGCAGGTATTACCCGACATTTAGCTGCTTTCTTAACACGCCAACTCAATTCAGTTGATGACTTGGATGATATTACCCTAGCTGACAATGCCAGCTTTATTCACCCTACTGCCGTGCTATTTAACGGTGGGGTATTAAAAGCGTCTCGCTTTGCCAATCAAATGATGAGTGTACTCAACTCATGGCTAGATAATGAAGATGCACCTGAGGCACGCTTATTAAAGGGCGTTGATTTAGACCTTGCTGTTGCCCGTGGTGCGGCTTACTACGGTTTTGCACGCAAAGGCAAAGGTGTACGCATTAAAGGCGGTACCGCTGCGTCTTACTATGTCGGTGTAGAAAGTGCCATGCCGGCAGTTCCAGGCATGCCGCCTGAGATTGAAGCATTATGTATTGCTCCCTTTGGTATGGAGGAAGGTACCCATGAAGAGCTACCAGATGATACCTTTGGCTTGGTGGTTGGCGAGCCCGTTCGTTTCCGTTTCTTCGCATCAAAAACGCGTCGAGAAGATGTCGTGGGTACACGCCTAGATTACTGGAGCGATGAAGAATTAGAAGAACTGGATGAAATTGAAATTACCTTAGCGGAAGAAAATAGAAAAACAGGCGAAATTGTGCCGGTACATTTATCTGCTGCAGTATCAGAAATTGGCACTTTAGAATTACATGCCATTTCCAACCAAGATGATACCCGTTGGAAAATCGAATTTGATGTCCGCGCAGGTGAAGAGTAAGGCTAAAAAGGTTCGCAGTGTTCACTTTACTATAACGTCACTGCTCTTATAATTAAGCAATTTACATAGGATGTGCTGACGATAGGAAGTGCATCAGGCTCCGAAAGATGCGCTTCGTGCCTCAGCACACCCTATGCTTGCTGCTTTAAGTTCGTATTCGCAATCCATAATTGGGTTGCTGCATGACACATATGTTCTCTGCCAAAATCCTGCGCCATACTTTCGGGTATTATTCAATCCTCCCCCCCCCCTAGGCATAACCAGAAAAGACCGTGAATAAAAAATCAGCTCAATTTCATATCGGAATAGACCTAGGCACAACCCATACCGTGGTTGCCTACGCTAAAACCAAACAAAAAAATTCCCCTATCCAAATTTTTGAGATAGAACAATTAGTTGCTCCTGGCGAGGTCGCTAGCCAACCGCTATTACCCTCTGTACGCTATCATCCGGCAGAAGGTGAAATTTCTGCTGCAGACTTAGCCTTTTCACCCTCAGGTGAACAAGCGGTTATTGGTCAAGCAGCACGTGTATTAAGTGCTAAAACCCAAGGCCGTTTTGTCAGTAGTGCTAAAAGCTGGCTATCCCACCCTTCAATAGATCATACTGCAGCCATTTTACCTTGGGGTAGCGATGCAGAAATTGTTAAAGTTTCCCCGCTAGATGCCAGTGCCGGCTACCTAAAACACGTACGCCAAGTTTGGAATCATGCCCATCCCAAGGCTTTATTTGAAGACCAAAATATTGTTATTACCGTCCCCGCGTCTTTCGATGAAGCCGCTCGCTCATTAACACTGGAAGCCGCCAAAATTGCAGGTTTAAATAACATTCGCTTGCTCGAAGAACCACAGGCAGTCTGCTATGACTGGTTGCGTCGACACGATGACGATCTGAAAAACACCCTAGATGACATCAAACTCCTATTGGTCTGTGATGTGGGTGGCGGCACCACCGATTTAACGCTCATCAAAGTGGATCATAATCATGATGAACCTAAATTATCGCGTATTGGTGTCGGTGATCATTTAATGCTGGGCGGTGATAATATTGACTTGGCTTTAGCCCACTTAGCTGAATCACGCCTAAGCTCAGGTAATAAAAAACTCTCTGCTGCCGACTTATCACAATTATTAGAGCAATGCCGCGTTAGCAAGGAACGTTTATTGGCCGAAGATGCGCCTGCAGAATTAAAAGTCACCTTACTAGGCGGCGGCTCCAAACTGATTGGCGGCACTCGCTCAGTGACACTTAGTAGAGAAGAAGTACAGCACATTGCTTTAGATGGCTTCTTCCCTTTGTCTGCCATCACTGATTTACCTGATAAAAAACGCAGTGGCGTGGTTGAATTTGGCTTACCTTATGCAGCAGAACCCGCGATCAGTAAACATATTGCTGCATTCTTAAATACCCATAAGCAAGCTGCACAAGATGCTTTAGGTAGTGATGATATTGTTCCCGATGCGCTACTCTTAAATGGTGGTGTCTTCCGTAGTCAGCCGATTACCAAGCGAACACTAGACTTAATTAGCTCATGGCGTAATGCTGCCCCTACCCTACTAGAAAACCTGCAC
>CAZXJK010000217.1:0-5229 GCA_964640895.1 uncultured Methylomonas sp. | reverse complement strand
ACTTCGTTAAAAAATCTAACCCAGCCTACGGTGTCCCGTCTTAAGTGCGTAGCCCAAGTACGTACTTATACTTTGCCTATCAATAAACAATACATAATTTTAGGCATAAAAAAAGCAGTCATAATGACTGCTTTTTTGCTTTATTACTATAAAACGAGAATATATTACAAATCTCGCATACCCTTTCCTGTATAAATCTGCCTAGGTCGCCCTATTCTCTGTCCTGGCTCAGCCATTAGCTCTAGCCAATGCGAAACCCAGCCTGATGTTCGTGCAATAGTGAACATGACCGTAAACATATCGACCGGAATATTTAATGCTTTATAAATAATTCCCGAATAAAAATCCACATTAGGATACAACTTTTTCTCAACAAAGTATTCATCTTTTAATGCATACTCTTCAAGTGCCAAAGCTAAATCAAACAATGGATCACTCCCTGAAATATGCTCTAAAACATCATGACAGGTTTTACGAATAATGGTTGCTCTAGGATCAAAGTTTTTATATACTCTGTGCCCAAAACCCATTAAACGAAAAGGATCATTTCTATCTTTTGCTTTATTGATAAACTCTGGAATTCTATCAACCGTACCAATTTCTTCCAACATGCTTAAAACAGCTTCATTTGCCCCGCCATGCGCCGGCCCCCAAAGAGCACCAATGCCTGCAGCAATACAAGCATAAGGATTAGCTCCCGTACTACTCGCTAAACGCACAGTAGAAGTACTTGCATTTTGCTCATGATCAGCATGCAGAATAAAAAGCAAATTCAAAGCTTTCACTGCAACAGGATCAATATAGTTATCTTTGTCTATATACTTCTGAGAAGGCAAAGAAAACATCATATTCATAAAGTTTTCACAATAACTCAGATCCGCACGTGGATACACAAAAGGAAATCCAGTGGAATGACGATAGCAAGCTGCCGCAATAACCGGCATTTTTGCCAACATGCGCATCGCCGAAATTCTGCGATGCTCTGGGTCATTCATGTTTAATTCGCTGTGATAGAAGGCTGATAACGAACCCACTATCCCAACCATCATTGCCATAGGATGCGCATCATAATGGAAGCCATCAATAAAACTGCGCATAGCCTCATGCAACATCGCATGCTGCCCTATTTCATGCTCAAACTCAGCTTGCTCAGCCTCATTTGCAAGTTCGCCATTCATTAATAAATAGGCCACCTCAAGAAAAGAACATTTTTCAGCTAATTGATCAATCGGGTACCCCCGATATAGCAAAATGCCTTTTTCGCCATCAATATAGGTAATTGCACTTTTACAGCTTGCCGTTGAGACAAACCCAGGGTCATATGTAAACAGACCCATCTTTTTGTGCAAGGAACTAACATCAATAACAGGTGTACCAATAGTCCCTTTAAGCAACGAAAATTCTGCTTCCTTGCCAGTAGAGTTATCTCTTATGGTTAATGTTTCTTGTGTCATTGATGTTTCCTATGCTTTTTATTAAGAAGCGTCGAATAACTATTTACTATAACGCTTACGGAATTTATCTACACGACCCGCCGTATCGACAACTCGTTGTTTTCCTGTAAAGAAAGGGTGGCAAGCTGAACATACCTCGATATGTAAATCCTTACCTAATACTGAGCCTGTAACAAACTCATTACCACAACCGCATGTAACGGTTATTTGTTTATATTCTGGGTGAATTTCTGGTTTCATAATGACCTTTAAACGCCTAAAAATCGACTAACATACAATTTAGAACAGAGTATAATACTTGGTATATCAAATAACCGCAAGTAACTATCAGAACTTTATGCGCATTATCACAATAAACACCAATGGAATCCGAGCCGCAGAGCGCAAAGGTTTTTTTACTTGGCTAGCACAACAAGATGCAGATTTCGTCTGTATACAGGAAACTAAGGCACAGCCCGAACAACTCAGCGCCGCTGCATTTTCACCTACAGGCTACCACTGTCATTATCATAGCGCGGTAAAAAAAGGCTATAGTGGAGTCGCCATCTATAGCAAACAACAACCCGACAACATTATCGAAGGCATGGGGTTTTCTGACATAGACAATGAAGGGAGATATTTAGAGTTTCAATTAGGCAAACTAAGCGTTATTTCTTTATACTTACCTTCAGGATCCTCTAAAGAAGAACGCCAAGACTTTAAATATAGTGTCATGGATCGCTTTATGCCTTATTTACACGAGCGCTCTAAAAATGACCGTGACTATGTTATTTGTGGTGACTGGAATATCGCTCATAAAGAAATTGACCTAAAAAACTGGAAGCCCAACCAAAAAAACTCTGGATTCCTCCCGAAAGAACGCGCTTGGCTAGATCAATTATTCGAGCAAGAACCGTGGCACGATGCCTTTAGAATTAACAACAAAGAACCCGAGCAGTACACATGGTGGTCAAATCGCGGCCAAGCATGGGCTAAAAACGTCGGATGGCGCATTGACTACCAAGTGATTAGTGAGCAATTAAAAGACAAAGTACAGTCAGTATCAATCTATAAAGAACAACGCTTTTCGGATCATTCCCCACTCATTATAGATTACAGCTACACGCCTTAAAGTAGCAGATAAAATTCCTCACATTATGGGTTAATGCAGGTTGTGGGTGAGGCACGAACCCCAACGGTTACCGCTAAAACGTTGGGGTTCGTGCCTCACCCACAACCTACCAAAATATGCTTTTGGCTTGGTGTCAGATGAATATTCCCACACACCTAAAAAGCAAGCACTACAGTCCTCTACAACTAAACGCCGAAAAATTCCAGCGTCAAACGATTATTAATGGTTCTTTCACCATCACTTGCCCCGAAAGTCATAAACTCATAATGCGTATGTGGATGCTCCTCAATAGAATATTCCTCTTCAAGCGTAGCCAATCCAGTATATACCCCCACGACAGGGCACTCTGCACCAGTAACCTTAAGAGTAATATTATAAATAAAGAAATGCGTATCAACGATATCCAAGTTACCATCATAAAAACAGCCCTCAGTATCTGGCTCTACCGCAGGAAATTCATAGCCAACCCTCTCGCCCGCATCATCAAAAGTAAAAATCATGCCATCAACACCGACACCTGTCATTTTAAATGACTCATTAACACTAAAGGCCGCTTGATAGGTACTCGCATCAATTAAGGTTTTACTTATCACCCAATAAGTAGTTTGGGTATAGAAAAAAGGCGTTCTATCACCACGCTCATAAACAGGGTCATAAATAAACAAAACCTCCCCTGTCTCAGCACCGCGCGTATAAGTTCCTTTAATGCTATCAACAGGAATCAAGTTTGCCGTAATCACCACATCCACTGGTGGCGTACCGTCATTTTCCTTAACATACTCTTTCAAATTAATCGTAATCGCATCAGAGGTTTGAGAAAATGCGACACTCTGCAACATATCACTGCCTTGCACTTCAAGCGAAGCCTCGCTATCCGACAACATCACCATTTTCCGACTTGGGCTAATAAAAGCTTTATAGTAAGTGGTCAACTTACTTCTATCATCTGGCGTAAAAGTCCCGCGCCATATTCCGCCCACACGACCTAGATTATCAACGCCAGCGGGCGGGGTTGTTGTCGTAATGGTATTACCATCCACATCCGTTATTTCCACTTTAACAGTCCCATCACACTCTGTCGTTGTGGTGGTTTTATTACCTTTTTCATCCGTTTCAGTCACAATAGTTGGAGTACATACTGGCTCGCCTCCCCCATCATCACCTTGGCTTGGCGACTTACAACTCACCACAAAAATGCTCAGCACGCCCAAAAGCACCCAATAAATTATTTTTTTCATAAAATTCCCATTACTATATTTATATCTGCTTACAATTGTAGTCAAAAATCACTTTTATTAAAGCTTTTTCTAATTTTAAGCAACAAGCCTCCCATAACTCTGCCCGCCACCCATCAAACGTTATTTTTCTGAGATAGAGACGGCAACCATATCAATACCTCCACAATGCTCTTAATATTTTCCGCCAAATTCATACCCATAAATTTTTCAAAATTTCCTATCTTTTCTAAAAATTACTATATAATCAATTAGTAATCATAATTAGGGGCAACCTTAATAGATTACTCATAGAAAAATGGCCATTCCCCCTTTAATTATTTAAGGGATATTTTTTCATTTACCTATGTCATTGCAACTTACATCATTATTTGTGAACCATACACGGAAATACATACAATAAAATGCTGTAATTTAACCCACCCAAGAAACATTGGGATAGTGAAATAATTCACTAGTTTTATCACATGGAAACAATATATCTTTGAGGTCATTATCATGTTAACGTTTCAACAATCCAAATACTTAATCGCTGCACTGGTAATAGGGGGTAGCATTTCAGCACATGCTAGTAATGCCCTCACCTTTACCATTGAAGCTCCTTCAATTCAAGAGTCACAAGTTGACACAGCCGATCACGTACTCAACACGCAAGACTTTGAATCTGTGCCTGATTCGAATCAAGTTTTTCGCAGGGGCAGTTTAAATCCAACCAGTTTTGTTTGGGAGGGCGTAGGGACTTATGCCAGTAGCACTGGCGGTAGCGGCCAAATAAACTCACACATAAAATGGGGCGCGGCCTACGGCGAAGGTAAATATTTATTTATTTACAATACTGAAGGAGAAAGCGCAGAAGACAACCCTGGTATTACCCTGACATTTGACGACCCAGTCGCCTATTTTGGCTTCTGGTGGAGCGCAGGGGATCACGCCAACATGCTAACGGTCACACTCACCGATGGCACAGAAATTTATGTCGAAACAGGATTAATTTACGATTCTGCCGGATATGTTGACCGCATAGCAAGCGAGGGTGGACATATGGGTAGCCCGACAACAAGGTATTTAGATCAGAACAGTAATGAGCCGTATGCCTACTTAAATCTTTTCGCTAATGACGAACAAAGAAAAATTGCTAAAATTAGATTTCATGGCAGAAACTTTGAGACGGATAACCATACGGTATCAACTGAAATTATTACCGACCCTCCTGGCGAAGAAATTCCTTTACCGCCAGACCCAGAGCCGCCTACTAATTACACCCCCGCTGATTTTGGTGACCATGGGCGTTTTAATGTTCAGGAAGTTAATGAAATTAAATCCGCCAGTGGCATAGAGAATCCAAACCCCTAACCCCCCGCCCTATTTTTGTTCGAGCAGACTAAATGATGCGGCCTACTCGAACAAAACACATAGACTACTAACAACA
>CAZXJK010000216.1:0-5246 GCA_964640895.1 uncultured Methylomonas sp. | reverse complement strand
CCCCACTTCTGATAATGTCATTATCCGATATCAACTTGCTCAAACTGCAGCAGGCCCTATAGATTTTAATAGTGAATACTCCCCTTGCACCAATGGCTTCAATTTAAACGGTGGCCTTAACACTGATCCACATATTATATCCATTGTTTTTTACATGGGCGCAAGTGCTACCGTCACCTCTAATGTCTTATATTGTCGCGCTTTCAAAGAGAATTTAAATAATGCTGGCAGCAACCAACTACTGGTTGCTGTACCCTTAATTTCAAATGTAGAAAGGCTGCGCATTTTATATGGACAAACAGATGCCTTAGACATAGATGCTGACGGAGATACTAACGAGACTGTTTATAGAACCGAACAGCAGGTATCAGACTCAGATGTTGCCAGCCCTGTTGACAATGATGCATGGGCAAGCGTTAGATCTGTACGCATCAGCCTAGCCTTATATAGCGAACAAACCAATATCTCGGTGGCAACGCCTGGTAACTACACCATCAATGGTCAGTTCTCCATAGCGCCCACTAATGCTGGCGACAATCGCCTGTACCGGGTTTTTTCTACTACAGCCGCCTTTCGCAACTAGGCATTATTATAAAGGAGCATCTAATGAACAACAGACAACAAGGTATTGCATTGGTGATGGTCTTAGTGTTTTTAACACTACTCACCTTAATTAGCACCACTGCCATGCAGCAAAACTCCTTACAATTTGCGATGATAGGCAATACCCAAGAACAAAGCCAGTCCTTTACTAACGCAGAAAATACTTTAAGACTCGCAGAAGATCAAATTAATCAACTACGCTGGAGTGCTGCTAGGATTGCAAATCCAATCGACCCAGCAACCATTACAGAGTGCAAAGCACCTGGCGGAAACTATAGTCTTATAGCACCAGGAACGACTCTCGGCCTTGGTATTGCGGGTGCTACTGCAGAAGTAACTGGCTGGTGGTGTCAAAACAACCCCAGCACCAACCTAACAAATAATATTGATCAAGATGATGATAGCGATATTGACAATGACGATATTAGATATGGCCGCCCAACATCCAGATCTACTACCGGCTGTTCTATTGCCATTCCTGCCGATGCCTGCACCATTCCAAGCAACGGCTTTGCGCCCTTTCCCGACACTATCCCTGTGGCAAGTGACGATGCGACCACAGGCTTTAATGCAATTGGCTGCGGCACAGAACTCTATACTATCCGTGTCACCTTCACCCAACAAAATGAGAGTAACGCCGAAAGAATTGTTGAATCAAAATATGCAGTTAAATGCCTGACAGTTGGCATTTAATTCTGAAGTACATTTGGCATAAAAGGTCTAAGCAACTGATAACACCTAAAGCCACAAACTGTTATAAATCTCATTAATCATATCAAAATAACAAACGGAGCAAGAAAATGAAAAACTTGATAAAAAACCCGATATTTAAAGTGATGGGGCTGGCTTGGCTTAGCTTATTAACGCTAACATCCACTAATGCTTATGCCACTCAATCTGATCATCAGATTACTATCTGTCATTACCCACCTGATAATATCGACAACCCGCAAACTATTTCTATTGATAAAAGTGCATGGGAAACTCACCGAACACAACATGGTGATGCAACCCATAGAGACGTGCCTGGAGCCTGCGGTATATTAGCGGATGAAGGCTGTTTTGCGCAAAGCTTTACCGTCTATGGCATGAATGATGATTTTGATGGTGTTGCGGTCTATAAACTTGATAGTGCTGAAGTGATCGAATTAACGCCTAATATCGTATTTCCTGTAGAACTTGAAAACCTGACCGCCTCACAAGGCGAGACGTATTATGCCATTCAAGCACAATCAGGTGGAACGCGTGGTTTTTATGAAATCACCCTTAAGCAAAACAACGATGGTACTTTCTCGGGTGATTTTTGGAAAATCACTGATATGGCTGGCGGTGACTATGATGCTTTAGAGTTAATCGACGGCGAGTTTTACGCACCCCATAATGACGACAATAAATGGGTTAAATTTAGCTTGGACGGCACCATTATCGCTGAAAGATCATTCGCCGATGCCATGGGCAACATTACCTTCCCGCGAGGAAAAAGCTATTATATCAATAGAGATATTGAAGATACAGCCTATGACCCAGTCAATAAAATTTTGTACGCCTCTCATGTCTGGAGAAACAGTAACTACAACTACAGTCACTTATATGCTTTTGACCTTTCCAATGGCTTTGAAAATATGGTTGCAGTCGATAAAGGCTCTATGTATTGGCGAAAAATTGAAGGGCTACTCTATAAAGATGGCTTTTTATACGGCGCCTCCGACCGAGATAATAAACTTTTTAAAATCCTGCAGGATGAAAATGGTAATATTATCGGCGATGGCAGAGGTGAAGATGTACCAGGCTGGGATAGCCATATGTCCTCAGATATTGAAGGCTTAGCCAATACTTTCTTAACAACAGACTGTCCTAATGAAGATACTTCACCAGTAGACTTTGGTGATAGCGGCCGTTTTAATGCACAGGAAGTCAATACCAGCAAATCTGCCAGTGGCGTTGAAAACCCAAACTAAAAGGCCATACCGTATAATGTACTTAGAAATAAGTAATTCACTTGACCTGTTATCATCTTCATTATCCATAAGTAAATGCGGCTATTAACTTAACATGGAACACTATTCTTTGTAGGCGTGGCTTTAGCCACGCCTACAAAGAATATACGCGTCCTGCCTTAAGTGTAAATGCATATAAAAATAGGGTATTCTGAACTACCTACAGGAATGACGAATTGAAAACAGACCTGTATCCTTTTAATCATGAAAATTAAGGGAATAAATACCCACTCAAGTCATGACCTTCCCGGTTGGTATTTTAAATGCAATAAAACAAGAGCATATATTCTAAACTTTATTGACAGGAAGCCTAATATTAGTGCTAAACACTCATGAAAATACTCAACACCCTACACAAAAAACCATCTAATAATCTTGGATTTACCTTAATTGAACTTATGATTGTGGTAGCCATTATTGGCATTGGTAGCAGCATAGGCATGCCATCACTGATGAGTGCCATCAACGAGCAAAAATTAACCGCACAAGCCAATGATATGATTGCCTCATTAAACTTTGCACGCAGCACTTCGGTCAAACGCCGCCAAGTCATCACCATTAGAAATGTAGGTACTTGGGCTGCTGGCTGGAACATCTTTGTTGATGAAGATGGCAATGGCGCCATTAATGGAGCCGATGCCATATTAAAAACTTACCCCGCCTTAACGGAAGGCAGTGTTGCCATTACTGGCAATAATTTTACTAACTTTATTTCATACAGCCCAAATGGCAGGGCAAATAACCTTGGCAACTTTGAATTTTGTCCACCAAGCAGCGACGTCGATAGCTCACGCAAAGTTTTTATTGCAGGCTCTGGCCGTATGCGTACTGAAAGCGACAATTATGCTGCAAACTGTCCTTAGAGCGGACATTATTAACACCCTCGTGCCTTAGCAATAAAAGAGAGAATCATAATGAAAAGAAAACACCAAGGATTTACCTTAATAGAACTTATGATTGTGGTGGCTATTATTGGGCTTTTATCCGCAATTGCTTACCCTTCCTATGTGGAACATATGGAAAAAGGCCGTAGAGTTATTGCCCAAGGTGAAATACTATCCTTTGCCAGTGCCATGGAGCAATGGTATGTGCAACACGGTTCTGACTATCGCGCTACCAATGTTGATGATGTTGCTCCAAATGTATATGCTGCCACAATAACAATTGATGGTACTGCCATGTATAACATAGCAGTCACTGCGGTCACTGCAAATGCTTATACCATTCGCGCCACCCCCATATCAGGCACTGCACAATATGGCAATGGATATGTAGAGCTTACAAGCATCGGTGGCAGATCATGGAATAAGCCCAGCGGTTTAATCGCTTTTTGGGAATAATTCAAATACCTGAATTCAGACTACCCAACCAACACCTTCATGTTGGAATATTGTTACAAAGCATGTGAATTTAGAATCAAAGAACAGATTGTGGCTACGCACTTAAGACGGGACACCGTAGGCTGGGTTAGATTTTTTAACGAAGTAAAAAAACGTAACCCAGCAAAGCCCCGTATACGTAAAATGCTGGGTTACGTTATCTGCGCTTCGCTAGATAAGCTAACCCAGCCTACATTTTTGTCCCCTCTTAAGTGTGTAGCCCAGATTGTCTATCAATAGTAGCGCGGATCCTTAAAATGCTAGCCGCTATTGATGGCGTAGAATATTTTAACTCTCAGAACATTCATTGCGAATGCTATTCAACGAAAGAATTAAATAAAGGAGGATGTACTATACACATATCGCCGTCAACCCTGCTGTTTCCTCCAAACAGACCTCGGCAATCCCTTTAGGGTGCCAGTGTCGAGTCGGTTGTAGAAACAGGCTGCACGAGATGGGAAATAAAAAATGAAAACAATAATACAGCTCTTCGCAATACCTGCGTTAAAAAGTGTACGGTAGTGTGAAAAAGAAAACAGGATAAGTCTCCTTTATATAGGCAAAGAGACTTACTCTATTTCAATAATGACTAATATCTAGCAACTTATACTTTGATTTTTTTGCGTGAAGCAACAACACCCAATAACCCCAACCCCATCAAAGCGATAGACGTTGGCTCTGGAACGTTAACTTGAAAATCAAAATCACTTCGTGCAATATAAGGCCCTGCTAAGCCAGCGCCACCCAAAATATCACCTGAACCAACAATATCAGTCATACCATCACCACCTGGAACAATAAACCCAGAAAGTGGGCTAAACTGCTCATTAAGGATATACCCTGTATCGTTATCAAGTATTGATAAGGCATAATTTGCAACACCTAACTTTGTTACAGCAGGCAGAGCAGCAATATCAGCAATATCAGCAGTCAAGCCCCCTGGGAATGCGCCACTAGCAACCCAAAAATCATCAGCATCACCAAAGCCAGCTACCATCCAACTATCGCCATTAGTTGCAGCTGCCTCACATATAGCTTGTGTAGCACAGCTCATATCAAGGTCAGGAGTACTATCTGCAAACATCGCAACCATTGCCCCTACTCCATAAGTAGCCTCAAAACTGGCACTAGGCTTGAATATGAAATCACCACCTGGGCCTATAGCAGCGATCTCCATCTCAGAGATACCCGTCAATTCTGCAGTTTCAGTTAGACAGCGATTCAGAGTATCTGAAGCTGTCTAAATAAATCAATAGTATAGAGAGCA
>CAZXJK010000215.1:1735-5254 GCA_964640895.1 uncultured Methylomonas sp. | reverse complement strand
CATAACGGCCCCTTTACACTTGAAGCAGCAGAAATAGATGATGGACAATGGTTTTCAATAACCGACATTTCACAACGAGTCGCTAGTAACGACCCATCACTCACCGATACCTTCAAGACTTTATGGCTAAAATTCCGAAAATTAGGTCATGCATAGAACTGAATTAGAAAACACATTAAACACATTACTTTCTCCTGCAAATTTTCAAGATTATTGTCCAAATGGCCTACAAATTGAAGGCTCAGAAACAATCAATAAAATTGCTTTTGCAGTCTCTGCAACACGCGCATCAATCACAGAAGCAATTGCTCTAGGAGTTGATACTTTAATTGTACATCACGGTTTATTTTGGCACTTTCAGGGCGCTCGTACACTCACAGGTAATTTTGCTAAACGTATCATGCCGCTGGTCCAACATAATATCAATTTGCTTGCTTATCACTTGCCTTTAGATGCTCACCCCAAAGTTGGCAATGCTGCGGTGTTAGGCAGACTTATCGATTGCCATCAACAACGCCCCTTTGGCGACTATAAAGGTAGCCCTACTGGCATAGAAGGCCTACTTGCGCACCCCACCTCAGCCAAAGATTTAAGCCAACTATTGAGTTCTATCTTAAACCACCCAGTCATTTTGGCAAGCCCCGATGAAAACCAACTAATCGAATCAGTTGGCATTATAACGGGTGGCGCAAACAGCGATTGGGTATTAGCAAAACAAGCAGGACTAGATGCTTACATTACTGGGGAAATATCTGAACATGATTGGCATGAGAGCCAAGAAAATGACATTCATATGTTTGCAGGGGGGCATCATGCAACTGAAAAATTTGGTATTCAGGCATTGATGCAACGTATTCAAGAACAATACACACTAGAATGTTTGTTTATTGATAGTGCCAATCCAGCTTAGGGAGCTGGAAATAAATAATCGTCCGATATTGGGTAGGATTTTTGTTTGTCTTTGGTGGTGTCGTAACGGGCGCGTAGCAAGCTACGTAACTGTTACGACACCGCTAAAGACGGACAAAAAGACCAACAAGATTGGATGATTATTTTTTTCCATCTCCCTTAATCTATTAGGAAATAACTTATAGGCTAATAATTCCCGTAAATTAAACTGATTTCTCACTCTATTCACTTAATCAAAATTCTAAACCCTGACCCGCAAAAAAAGCCGCTACTATGTTTAATAGTAGCGGCTTTTTTTTGCCCTTTCCTAACCTACAAGCTCTTCTATTAAATTAAAAAGAAGTAAATTTATAATAAAAAGGACACCTAACCTCAAACAGCCTTTCTACGTAACAATCTAGAGCCGAAACCCAACAAACTTAACCCTAATAAAGCTAAAGAAGTTGGTTCAGGAATGGTATCCCCTTTAAACTGACCGTTCCCAGATTGAGAATAAAAAGGTCTAGCAGCTGTAAAAAAAGCACTAGCAGAATATTGTGCATCAAATCCACCAGGTTGACCGCCAGCAACAAAATAAGGAGCAGCTATCCCACCAGTTATAGTTTGCAAAGAATTCACAAAACCACTTTCCACTGTTCCTATTAAAGCAAACGTATCAAAACCTAACGATAGCCATAACTCTCCATCAGCAGCAGCATCAGCATCACCTTGACTGCTTGCATCGGCGGGCCAAGGATAATCACCAGGTGGTATAAAATCTACATAAATATTAATAAAAGCACTACTTAAATCAAACAAAGGTATAGGTAAAGCGGGGGCAGTAAAATCAAATCCCGTAAGTAACACACCTCCAAAGACAGTGGTTAATTCACACCCAGGACAAAATGTAGCTTGGCCTGTACCATTGATAGAGTAAACTTCACCTACTCCTGTTAAAGTACTATCTCCAATTACCAACCCTCCTGGAACACTTTGAGCTGCATCGAAGTCTGGTGCTAAATTTAAGCCACTCCCTATTGCATCAGCACTAGGGGTATACCATTGAGTAAAATTAAACTGCATTGAAAAATCGTCAACATCATTTGGGTTCCAATGAACCCCACCTTCAGAAGCCGCAATAGCTCCTGAACTGACCCCAAGTAAACTAGCAAAGGCCACTGTCTTAAGCATACTATTCATAAAAATCACTCCATAAAACAAAATAAAAAACAACCACACCAATAAACATACATTAATTATGCCAAATACACCAAAAAATATCTAACCCATTAAAAACAAACTATAAAATAATAATCCCCTCTAATCAGATACTAAAATAAATAAATTTTGTAAAAAAAACTGACATTAAAAGTTTTATAAATCCCCCTATAAAGTCACCATTACTTTCTATAATTACTGTTATAATCCTTCAAAAAAATCCCCATCAGAAAAAAATACTATGCAAGAATCAGTTAACTCAGCCCTAAGTGCTTGGTCTACCTTACTAAATAACAAGATACAAATTAACCCAGAATTAAAAAGTTGTATTGCAGTTAAGAAATCAGTTATTGCCACCCTGTTTCCAGCAAGTGCAAAAGACATAATAGAATGTGTAAAAATAGCTGACACCTATAAAATACCGATATATACCGTTAGTACAGGCCATAACTGGGGGTATGGTTCCTCACTGCCAGTTGAAGAAAATTGCATCATATTAAACCTGTCTAATATGAACAAAATAATTAGTTTTGACACTAAAACTGGTGTCATTACTATGGAGCCAGGCGTTACGCAACATCAACTTGCAACTTTCTTAGACGAACATCAATACCCTTATTTAATTCCCGTCACTGGCGCAGGGCCAGACTGTAGCATTGTAGGCAATGCCATTGAGCGTGGCTATGGTATTACTCCCTACACCGACCACTTTGCCTCAGTTCTGAGCCTAGAAGCTGTTTTAGCAGACGGCTCACTTTACCAATCTATGTTAAGCAAGTTAGGCAGTCAAAATATTGACACTTTGCATAAATGGGGCATGGGACCTTATCTTGACGGTCTCTTCACCCAAGGAAACTTAGGTATTGTCACGCAAATGAGCATTGCTTTGGCTCCTACGCCCAGCAGCATCAAAGCATTTTTCTTTAGTGTAAAAAAAGCTGACGACTTAGAAGAGATCGTAATTCGTATCCAGAGAATCATTAAAGAATTAAGTGGGGTATTGGGATCTATTAATATCATGAACCAACATCGAGTGCTATCAATGACTGAGCCATATCCTGATGCCGACCAATTAATTAATGGCCTTATTTCCACCGATGCAATGACAAAAATGGCAAAAAAACGACAAATCTTTCCTTGGACCTGCGTCGGTGCTTTATATGGAAATAAAGCAGTCGTTAATGCAGCTCAAAAAGAAATAAAGAAAATTTTAGGCAGTAAAGCCAAACGCCTAATATTCTTCACTCCAAAAACAGTATCCAAAATCAATAGCATCACACAAAGCATCCCATTTATTAAGCATAATATGATTGGTGAAACCGTCACGACCCTGCACAAAACCATGCAACTTTTTGCAGGCCGCCCCAGTGAAATTGCACTCCCTTTAGCTTATTGGTTGACCAACAACCAACC
>CAZXJK010000215.1:0-1714 GCA_964640895.1 uncultured Methylomonas sp. | reverse complement strand
AGGAACTGCCATGCACCCCGACCTAGATGATTGCGGCTTAATCTGGTATTCACCCTTAGTTCCCATGCAAGCAGAAAAAGTAACTGAGTTCACTACAATGGTGACTAGCATTTGTGTTAAACATCAAATCGAACCACTAATCACCCTCACGTCATTCTCTGATCGCTCTTTTGATAGTACCATTCCAATTTTATTCAAAAAAGACGACCCAGATGCGGTTCTACGCGCTCATGCCTGTTATGAGGAGTTGTTTGAAACAGGTAAAACACTCGGCTTCCTTCCTTACCGCCTCAGCATTCATTCAATGAGTAAACTTGATAAGTATGCAGCCATTCCTGACCTACTAAAGCGCATCAAAAAAGCCATTGACCCTAATAATATATTAGCTCCGGGGCGTTACTTACCAAAATAATAGAAAGCCTCTGCAAGCTAGAAACACTGGTGCAACGGCGCAGTGAAAAGAAATGTCATTCCTGCGCAGGTAGGAACAAGTTAAACTTGGGCATTATTGAATTCTCACTCCTTTGGCGCGAGAATTCATAAGCTGACACCATTACTAAAACCTAACTATTTCCTTCAAAAAAGAAGTTGCATAACAACCTGGATTTAGTGTAAAACTCAACTCCAAACTATCTGTGCCAATAAAGTCCCACCTCAACGCCTTAACATAACCCCGTAATGCCCTACGATCTTGCTCTAGACCAAAAGCAACCAAACCACGAGCTAGCTCATCAAATCTATTGATTATCTGCTGCTCAAGCACTAAAACCTCTTCTGAAGCCCTAGCCTTCCCCCATAATACAGCAGTAGGATGCAAGTCTAACGCAGCTATTCTGTTAAGTATTGATTCATCAAGCTCATCTACCTTAAAAAAACTATGCGAGCCATCAAATATCAATACATCACCCTGCATTGCCATATTCCAAGTTTTATCATTAACTCGCGCACTCAAAATTTCATTAAATAAATATGACCGTGCTGAAGATAAATAAATACTACGCTGATTTCGAGATACTTTTTCACCAGAAAATAAAGCCAAGGCTCTACTTATATTAGCGCCATCACGTCCAAAACGCTGCTCACCAAAATAGTTAGGCACCCCACCCACTTTGATTTTGAGCAGCTGCTCCTCTAGCAGTACTTTGTCACCCACCCAATCACGAATACGTATATTAAATTGATTGCCCGCTAATGAGCCACGCTTGAGTTTTTTACTATGCCGGGTTGCTTGTAAAACTTTAATTGTCTCACAATTTAATTCAGTCCAATCAGGATCAGACTTACCTGGCAACCAGACACTAAACCATTGCGTAGTACGTGCATGCCGATCTTTTAACCCAGCATAACTCACATCTCGCTGACGTACTCCCGCAAAGCGGGCCAACATACGCGCTACGTAGTCAGTATTTTCAGAAACTTTTTCTATCTGCACAAAGGCATGCTCACCGACACCAGAGTGCTCAAAAGATTGAATTTCATTAACAACAAAATCATCAGGAACTTGGCGTATAAGCCCTTGGCTTTGCGCCCCACCATACGCACATGCCCAGTCAGTTGACAACATACCAATATTCACCTTAGTCAGAAATAAGTACCACAGCCTGCACTGCAATACCTTCTTTTCTGCCTTCAAACCCTAACTTTTCAGTTGTCGTTGCCTTAACATTAATACAGTCAATATCAACCGACAAATCTGCAGCAATATTGGCACACA
>CAZXJK010000214.1:0-5284 GCA_964640895.1 uncultured Methylomonas sp. | reverse complement strand
TGCTCATACCCAAAATACACACAAATCACCAAGCTCAACCACATTGCTACCATTGGCCCAATTACACCATCATAAGGACTGATTAAATAGAGAAAATCTGAACTATAATTAACCTCGGTAATTTTATGAGCCATTTTAATTTGCCACACCCATGCAGCGTGACAACCTATACACCAAGCTAAACTCAGTCGTAAGCGAGTTCGCATAACGGCCAAGAAAACGCCGACCATTAATAAAGCCCAAAATGCACCTAAGTGCGCAGGATTTAATAAGTTTTGAAAAGCCTCTGCCGTCAGCGAAAAACTATCCGAAATACTCACTCCCTCGACAGGGATAACTGTTTTGGTCTTAATAAAATGCAGTATTGCATAGTAAAACGAACTCACAAAAATAGTGGCAGCAACTCCAATACGCTTTAGGTACGCCGTTATTAAAATACCTCGGAACATTGGCTCTTCCAATAGTGAGATCAACACTGCCAATAAAAAAGTGACCAGCAAACTAGTCAACACCTTGCCCAAATGCCAGTTAACAGTCTCGTCAAATACAATAATATCTAGCGCGTAACTTAATAGCAGCACGGGTAATAAAGTGACAACACCCAGCAACGCACCACTTACCAGCTGCTTAATAAAGGGCATATAAGCGACAAAACCTAAGTCTGCAGCACTATTATTAAGCCAGCGCATGACAGGATAGATACTTAAAATTAAAACTACCTGTGTCGTGCGGCTGATTAAGCGACGTAACTCTATTGCTCCATCAAGCAATAGAAATAACCCATAACCAATAAAACAAGCAATAAACGAATACAGCAACAGCATTGCAAAAGGAATAAATGTAATGGCTATTTTTTTAAGCACCCAAATCGCCCCATAATACTTGCACCGCAGTCAACGCGGCTAATGCAGCTGTTTCAGTTCGTAAAATACGCTTGCCTAATTGTACGGGTACAAAGCCCGCTTTTTTTGCCAACTCACGCTCTTGCTCTGCAAAACCACCTTCTGGACCTGCTAGTAAGGTAACTCTTCCTGCCTCTGGCTGTAATTGTTGCAAAGTTTGCATAGCAAAAGGATCTAAAAATAATTTCAACCCTGCCTGTTTAGCAAGCCAATTCTCAAGTTTTGCTATATTTTCTATTTCCGGTCGAACCGTGCGCCCACTTTGCTCAGTAGCATGCTGGGCTATTTTTTGCCAATGACGTACTTTATTTTGTGCCTTATCTGTAGTCAAACGCACCACACAACGCTCTGTTTGTAACGGCGTAATTTGTAATACACCTAATTCTACAGATTTTTGCACTGCAAAATCCATGCGCTCTCCACGCGATACACCTAAGCCTAAAACTACCTGCAAATTTGACTCTACATTACGCTCTACAAAGGCCAGTATTTTAATTAATACCTGCTTACGCGAGACTTCAACTAATTCTCCCTGGTATTCACCGCCTTCTCCATTAAATAAAACAATCTGCTGTGCTTTTTTTAATCGTAAGACACTACGTAAATAATGCGCACTATCTGCATCCAATTCAATTATGTCATGCACTGTTAACGGCATAGCCACATATAATCTTGACACTCTCATCATATTTCCTGGCAAGCAATAAAAAAGGCAGACAAAACATAAATGCCTTGCCTGCCTTTTAGGAACGTACATGAAACAACCTCCCGATTTCTAACTTCGAGATGTTATTCCATGCGCGCTCCTTAGTAAACCCAATACATTTAATTCAATCTAAGTTTAAATTATTCCAAACAGCTAAAGTTGGTTTTGATTGATTCATGGTATAAAAATGCAGACCTGGCGCACCGCCATCTATTAACTGCTGGCACAATTTAGAGACCACTTCTTCACCAAAAGCAAGAATAGAGGCACGATCATCACCAAAACACTCTAATGTTCTACGCATCCAGCGCGGAATATCAGCACCACACATATCTGAAAAACGGAATAATTGTGAATAGTTCGTTACTGGCATAATACCTGGGACGATAGGGATATCAATACCACTCTTTGCACATTTATCCAGAAAATAAAAATAAGCTTCTGCGTTATAAAAATACTGAGTAATAACTGCATCGGCTCCTGCATCAACTTTACGTTTAAAGTTGGCAAAATCTTCATTAGCATTATTTGCTTGTGGGTGTACTTCAGGGTATCCAGCCACATGAATTTGAAAATGATCCCCTGTTTCGGCGCGTATAAATTCAACTAATTCATTGGCAAACCGAAACTCACCTGCCGACATCATGCCTGAGGGCAAATCACCCCGCAAAGCAACGATTTTAGAAACACCATGCTCACGATAATTCTGTAATATATCTCGAATATTTTCTTTAGTGGAAGCAACACAAGATAAATGTGGCGCAGCAGCCACGCCAGTTTCTTGAATTTTAACCACGGCATCATACGTTTTATCACGCGTTGAACCACCTGCACCAAATGTTACCGAAAAGAAATCTGGATTAAGCTTGGACAAGTCACGATGCACTTGCTCTAAATTACTAGCACCCTCATCCGTTTTAGGGGGATAGAATTCAAAGCTAAATAAGTCAGCATTATTTGTTGTATTGGTCATGATATTATTTACATTTGGTAGTGAGCTATCACGTACGGCATTAAGCGGGTATAGAAATACCCGCTCATATTAATAGTCTATTAATAACGGTAATGATCTGGCTTATATGGCCCTTCAACAGGAACATTAATATAAGCCGCTTGTTTAGCAGTTAGCTCTGTCAATTGCACACCCAACTGTTCCAAATGTGCACGCGCTACTTTTTCATCTAATTTCTTAGGCAAAATATATACTTCGTTTTTATAGTCTCCTGCATTTTTCCATAATTCCATTTGTGCAAGCACTTGGTTACAGAATGAATTAGACATAACAAAACTTGGGTGCCCCGTAGCACACCCTAAATTAACCAAGCGACCTTCAGCTAAGACAATAATTTTCTTACCATCAGGAAAAATGACATGATCTACCTGTGGCTTAATATTTTCCCATTGATATTGACGCAATGCTGCTATTTCAATCTCCGAATCAAAATGGCCAATATTACAAACAATTGCATTATTTTTCATAGCCACCATATGGTCATGATTAATAATATGGTAATTACCTGTTGCTGTAACAAATATATTTGCTAGTGGCGCAGCCTCTTCCATCGTAACAACGCGAAAACCTTCCATAGATGCTTGTAATGCACAAATAGGATCAATTTCAGTTACCAATACTGTTGCACCTAAGCCACGCAACGATTGTGCACAGCCTTTACCCACATCACCGTAACCACAGACAACCGCAATTTTACCCGCAATCATGACATCAGTTGCACGCTTAATACCATCAACTAATGATTCACGACAGCCATATAAGTTATCAAATTTTGATTTAGTCACTGAATCATTCACATTAAATGCGGGGACTTTTAAAGTACCTTTAGTGACCATTTCATACAGACGCAATACACCTGTTGTAGTTTCTTCAGATAAGCCTTTAACATCTACCATCAATTCAGGAAACTTATCGTGCATCATGACAGTTAAATCACCACCATCATCCAAAATCATATTAGGCCGCCAATCATTAGGACCAATAATTGTTTGCTCAATACACCATTCAGCTTCTTCTTCGGTCTCACCTTTCCAAGCAAAAACAGGAATGCCAGCAGCAGCCATTGCAGCAGCAGCGTGATCTTGAGTAGAGAAAATATTACATGAAGACCAACGTACTTCAGCCCCTAATGCCGTCAAGGTTTCAATCAATACCGCAGTTTGAATAGTCATATGCAGGCAACCTGCAATTCGTGCACCCTTAAGAGGTTGTGCAACACCGTATTCTTCACGAAGCGCCATTAAACCAGGCATTTCAGTCTCAGCAATATTGGTTTCTTTACGGCCCCATTCAGCCAATGTCATATCGGCTACTTTGTAATCTTGTTCACTCATAATTTTTATCCTGAATATATTTGTTAAAGACCCGCAGCACTTTTTAATGCATCTACTTTATCTGTTCTTTCCCAGCTAAATGACTCTTCAGTGCGCCCAAAGTGTCCATAAGCAGCAGTTGGCAGGTAAATTGGTTTTAATAAATCCAACATGGCAATCAAACCTTTCGGCCTAAGATCAAACACATCTCGTACAATCTGCACTAAACTGTCTTCGCTAATTTTACCTGTACCAAAAGTTTCAATACTAATTGAAGTAGGCTCAGCCACTCCGATAGCATAAGAAACCTGAATTTCACAACGCTCTGCCAACTCAGCTGCCACAATATTCTTAGCTACATAACGACACATATAGGCTGCTGAACGATCCACTTTGGAAGGATCTTTACCTGAAAAAGCTCCGCCGCCGTGCCTAGCCATACCACCGTAGGTATCAACAATAATTTTACGTCCTGTAAGGCCGCAGTCACCGACAGGTCCACCAATAATAAATTGTCCAGTTGGATTAATAAAATATTGGGTATCTGCGTGCAACCATTCTTTCGGTAAAGTCGGCAGAATAATCTCATCCATAACCGCTTCTTCTAAAAGCTTACCGCCCATTTCTGGTGAATGTTGTGTCGATAAAACAACGGTATCAATGGCAACTGGCTTGTTATTTTCATAACGGAAAGTAATCTGACTTTTTGCATCGGGACGCAACCATGGCAATGTGCCATTTTTACGTACCTCAGCCTGACGCTTCATCAAAAGATGTGAATAGGTAATGGGAGCAGGCATCAATACATCGGTTTCATTACTTGCATAACCAAACATTAAGCCTTGATCACCAGCACCTTGCTCATGATCATCACTGTCATCAACACCTATGGAAATATCAGCTGATTGCTTGCCAATTGCATTAAGCACGGCACAACTGGCAGCATCAAACCCAATATCAGAGCTGTTATACCCAACGCTGGCAACAACTTCTCGAACAACCGCCTCAGTATCAACCCAAGCATCAGTGGTAATTTCACCTGCAATAATAACCATGCCGGTTTTAACGAGTGTTTCACAGGCTACTCGAGACTTTGGGTCTTGTGCAAGTAGCGAATCTAAAATAGCATCAGAGATCTGGTCGGCAACCTTATCAGGATGCCCTTCCGAAACTGATTCAGATGTAAAAATATAGTTATTGCTCATAAATATGGTCCTTCTTTAGCAAGGGATAGATATAAACCTGAACTGCATCACATTTATCGCATTAATTCAGGTATAAAAAAAGGCTGCATAAAAGCAGCCTTTCTATGTATGGTGGGCCCTCCCAGACTCGAACTGGGGACCTGCCG
>CAZXJK010000213.1:4809-5294 GCA_964640895.1 uncultured Methylomonas sp. | reverse complement strand
AAGAGATGTGTTTAATATACAAGGTTGGGCTGCCGTCTCTTTGGCAACCCAACAGTGTGTATGCTAAAAAATATTGGGTTAACGATAGAACCGTTAGCTCAGCCTACAAAAAAACGCGTACTCCCCTTAACGTAATAGCAGTGAGGGATCTGGCCTGGATAATCGCTGAGATGAATGGATAATATTACGTTGCTCATCTAACTCAAATAAGTAATCTACCTTATTCGGTAAAGTAAGGAGCAAATGTTCAGTAATACGCTGGTAATATTGAATAAACTGTTTAATCGCATGTTCATCCATGGTTTTATGCTTATCATTAAGTGATCTACGTAATTTATTTTCTTGTTGCAAGCGCCAATTAAATACGCAATCAAATGAGGGGGCTTTAAGCATAATCAATGAATTAACAGTGTTAAATAAGGCGGAATAGTGATCCTGCAACTGTTTATTCACATAGTTTCGCCAGATAAGTTTTGTGTCTCTGT
>CAZXJK010000213.1:0-4790 GCA_964640895.1 uncultured Methylomonas sp. | reverse complement strand
AGCTCATTAACAGGGAGTAATAAGTCATCTGCTTTCTGAGGTTCAGCCCCCAGACACCACCCTTCAAAAACAATAATATTCATTTCTCCTTCAACAGTATCCCACTGATCTTGTGGATAGCGATCATCCTCTGCTTTATTGAAACGTGGAATCCTCGTTGATTTTTTTCCTTGGATAAGGCTATCTAATGTTTGCTGTGCTAATAAAACATCATGTGTACCAGGCACTCCGCGAGTTAATAATAGAGGATGTATCTGCTCAGACAATTCAACGCGTTGCTGACGTGTGTAATAAAAATCATCAATGGAAATTGATACTGCGTTAATTTGATAATGTTGCTCAAATATAAAAACAAGTAACTCAGCCAGTGTGGTTTTTCCTGATCCTTGAGCACCATTAATACCTATAACAAGCGGTTTTTTAGTCTCCCTTTGGTGAGCAATAAGTTGCTCGGCAACAGGAAAGAACCATTCTTCAGCAAATTGAGTGTAGGTATCAGGTAATTGATGTTGCGCTATGAAATGACTTATATCGATTGATTGCATATCTTAAAGTTGATTAACAAAGATAAATTAGTATTTGTAATAAGTTTGAGCCATGACTTTTCTACTGCTAACCAAGGTTTAGATATATTATTGTTGGATGTTACAAATGTTGGGTTAACGATAGAACCGTTAGCCCAACCTACAAAAAATCATATGTATTTTCTTTAATTTTTTTCTTCGTACTCTGATAAATCAGGGCAGCTACAAAATAAATGTCGGTCTCCATAAACATTATCAATGCGCCCTATGGGTGGCCAATATTTATCATTATGCTGGTGATCATTAGGGAAAAATGCCTGTTGTTTAGAGTAAGGTAGGTTCCATTCTTTTTCTAATAATAACTGATGTGTATGGGGGGCGTTGTGTAATACATTATTTTTTGCATCCGCTTTCCCCATTTCAATGTCTCTGATTTCTTGCCGTATTGCGATTAAAGCGTCACAAAAACGATCAATTTCTGCTTTATCTTCACTTTCCGTTGGTTCAATCATTAAGGTATCAGCAACTGGAAATGACATGGTTGGGGCATGAAACCCATAATCGATTAAGCGTTTGGCAATATCATCAACAGTTATGTCGAGTGCCTTTTTAAAAGCTCGACAGTCAATAATACATTCATGGGCGACACGATCATTTTTACCGGTAAATAAGATAGGATAATGAGGGGCTAGTTTTTGAGCAATGTAATTAGCATTTAAAATAGCATGTAAGGTGGCTTGTTTTAAGCCTGATGCGCCCATCATGGCAATATAAGCCCAAGCGATTGTTAGAATGCTGGCTGAACCCCAAGGTGCGGCAGAAATGGTGCCAATAGTGCCATGTTCTGATTTTGCAGGATTTACGCCTTCAACAACAGGGTGGTCGGGTAGATAAGGCGCTAGATGTTGCTTAACACCGATAGGCCCAACACCAGGGCCGCCACCGCCATGAGGGATAGCAAAGGTTTTATGTAAATTTAAATGAGCGACATCTGCCCCGATTTGTCCAGGACGACTTAAGCCGACTAAGGCATTAAAATTGGCACCATCCAAATAAACCTGACCTCCATTTTGGTGAATGATTTCGCATATTTCCCGAAAAGCCTCTTCAAACACACCATGGGTCGAGGGGTAGGTAATCATTAAAGCGCCCAATGTTTCCTGGTATTCGCTCACTTTATCTTTCAGATCATCCAGGCTGACATTCCCGTTTTCATCACAAGCAATAACAACGACTTTGAAGCCTGCCATCACTGCACTGGCAGGGTTAGTGCCATGGGCTGAGGCCGGAATAAAACAAATGTTTCTATGCGCTTCACCTCGAACAGCATGGTATTTAGCAATCACCAATAAACCGGCATATTCACCTTGAGAACCCGCATTGGGCTGTAAGGAAAATGCATCGAATCCTGTTAAATCACAAAGCATTTCTTCTAGTTCATCAAACATTTGTTGATAACCTAGGGTTTGATGTAACGGTGCAAAGGGGTGTAAATTGCTAAATTCATGATATGAAATAGCTTGCATTTCTGTTGCAGCATTAAGCTTCATTGTGCAAGACCCTAATGGGATCATGCTGCGATCGAGAGCAATATCTTTTCTGGCTAAATAACGCATATAACGCATCATTTCTGTTTCAGAATGATACTTTTCAAATACAGGGTGTTGAAGAATCTTATTTGTACGTAATAACGCATCAGGTATACATTCTTCGATTTTTTTGTCTAGTACGGTAATATCAGGAATATCAACGGTAGATGTTGCAAACAGTCGCCATATTTTTCTAAGTGTTTGCCGATTAGTTGTCTCATCTAAAGAAATGCCTAAAGTATCCGCATCAATAAGACGAAAATTGATTTCTTCTTCCTGAGCATGGCTTGCTAACCGTTTTGCACGACGAGGTGTATGAATAATAAAAGTATCGAAATAGCTTTTACTGGGAATTTGGTAGCCTAATTGCTTAAGACCTTCTACTAGTATTTGAGTATAACGATGGACACGATTGGCTATTAAGTTCAGACCTTTTGGGCCATGATAAATAGCGTAAAAACCGGCTATAACGGCGAGCAAAACCTGCGATGTGCAAATATTACTGGTCGCTTTGTCTCTACGAATATGTTGTTCACGTGTTTGCAGCGCCATCCGGTAAGCCGTTTGTCCATGACTATCTTTAGATACGCCGATAATCCGACCCGGGATAGAACGCTTGTAAGCATCTCGGGTAGCAAAAAAAGCGGCATGAGGCCCTCCGTATCCCATAGGGACACCAAAGCGTTGAGAGTTACCCACTACAATATCAACATTAAAATCAGCAGGGGATTTTAATAACACCAAACTGAGTAAATCAGCTGCAACACTAACCAATGCCTGTTTGTTATGGGCTGAGTTGACTAGCGAAGTCAAATCATGGATTTCACCTTGAGAACCTGGGTATTGCACTAGAATAGCAAAAAAGTCATGGCTTTCTAATTGTTGATAAGGGTCGCCGATAATGGTGTTAAACCCAAATGAGTTTGCGCGTGTTTGCATCACCGCAATGGTTTGAGGATGACAGTTTTGATCAATAAAAACATTATTCGATTCGCTTTTAGATAAACGCCGTGACATAGCCATCGCTTCTGCGGCAGCTGTTGCTTCATCCAATAACGAAGCATTCGCCAGCTCCATACCGGTTAAATCAATTACCATTTGTTGAAAATTTATCAGCGCTTCCAAACGACCCTGGCTTACTTCTGCCTGATAGGGTGTATAGGCCGTATACCACCCAGGGTTTTCTAATACATTACGTTTTATAACTGCAGGCATAATTGTATCGTAATAACCCATGCCGATCATGGAGGTGAAGACTTTATTACGACTGCGAATTTTTCTGAGGTATTTTATGACAGCTTGTTCACTGACTGTTTCAGTCAGTTTTAAAGGTTCATCACTGAGAATATTATCGGGGATAGCTTGTTTAATTAAATCATCTAAGTGCTCTAACCCCAGCTCCGTAAGCATTTCATTTGTCTGCTGCTGATTTGCACCTATATGACGACAAATAAAATTGCCACGCATTTCCAGTTGACTTAAAGGTAACTTGGTTGAAGACATGATTAAGACCTCTGATAACGGTGTGGAATAAAAGGGAGGGGAGTAATATTTGCTGTAATGGAATGATTACGAACGTTAGCAAAAATAGTACTTTCTTTATAATGACTATCAATTAAAGCTAGTGCGATGGGTTTCCCAAGGCCTGGAGAAAAACTACCGCTAGTGGCAAAGCCGATACTATTATTTTGACTATCAAATAATTCACAGTCTTTTCTAATCGGTAGCTTTCCATCAATAATAAGACCGACACGTTTTCTTGATACGCCTGCCCCTAATTGAGCCTTAATGATATCAGCACCCAGAAAATTTGTAGCATTCTTCCTGAAAGTCCATTTTAATCCGGCCTCGACAGGGCTAATCGTTTCAGTCAGTTCGTGTCCATAAAGACTAAGCCCAGCTTCTAGTCGTAATGTATCTCTGGCACCTAGACCAACGGGCGCAACCTCATCAAACGCTAATAACTGTTCTGCTAGTGCTTCTGCCGAATTGTGTGCAATGGAAATTTCGAATCCATCTTCACCGGTATACCCACAACGGCTGATAAAGCATTCCATGTTTGCAATCCGGCTAGTGCAAGCCTGCATAAAAGATAGGTTTGACGCTTGCTCAGAAAGTTGCGCCATTAACTTTTCAGTTTTCGGCCCTTGTAAAGCAAATAAGGCCTGATCTTGAAGGACTTGTAAATTGCAGTGGTCAGATAAGTGCTGCTGAATATGAGCAAAGTCTTTTTCTTTACATGCTGCATTAACAATAACCAGAAAACCAGATTCAGTACGAGTAATAATAACGTCATCAATAATACCACCATGATGATTCGTTAAAACCGTATACCTTTGCTGGCCAATGTTGAGTCCTGTAATATTACTAGGCGTTAATTTTTCTAGTTCCTCTGCAACTGATTGACCAGTAATAAGGCATTGCCCCATATGTGAAATATCAAAAAAACCTACCTGTTCTCGGCAATGCTTGTGCTCTTGAATGATGCCGGCTGAGTATTGCAAAGGCATTTCATAACCCGCAAAAGTAACCATTTTTGCACCTAATTTAAGGTGTAGATTATATAGAGGTGTTTTTTTAAGACCAGGCATAGTACTTTATTATGTTAGTAACTTTAACTTGATTCTAGCGCGCCATCTCGCAGTTCATGATAGATTTTGGGACTCCTGTCGCAAAA
>CAZXJK010000212.1:0-5329 GCA_964640895.1 uncultured Methylomonas sp. | reverse complement strand
TAAGTAAATCTTAGCCAAAGTCGTAAAATATGAAATTTATTTTTTGGAATATACATAAACAGCCTTTGGTAGAGGAAATTGCTGAGTTAATTGCTGAAAAACAGTGTGATATATGTGCATTTGCAGAGACTGATGAAGAGACGATTAATCAAGCTGTAGAGCTTTTAAGAGATAAATACCAAATAGATTGCTCTTTATATTTAAATCCAGGCTGTGACAGAATCACGATTATTGTGGTTGGGGAATTGAAAATTTCCTTGCTGAATCAACAGCGCTATTTTTCTTTAGTTAAAATAAAAGGCAAAAATAAAGAGTTAATCGCAGGTTTTGTACATTTTCCATCACAACTAAATTGTACCTTGGACGCATTGGGGGACATTTTTGCTCGCTTTCGTAGTCAGCTAGTTATTGAAGAGGTGCGTTGTCATATTCAAGATAGTATGGTGATCGGAGATTTTAATGTAAATCCTTTTGAGCGGCCGATGATTTCTTTTCGTAGTATGGGGGCTACAAATGGCCAAGACTGTAGTTTACGGAGGAGTATTAAGTCTTATGAGGTGTCTAATCAGCTATTTTATAATCCAATGTGGACTTTATATGCAGCTCATAAAGAAAGACCAGGTGGGCATAAGTACCTTAACACGCCAAATCATGTATTGACATGGCATTTTTTAGACCAAGTGATTATTAGACCTTCATTAATAGAGTATTTTAATTTTGAGTCCTTGTTAGTTATTAAAAGGACAAAGAATTTTAACTATTTAAATAACAATCAAGTACCTAAAGTTTCAGGTCATTTACCATTAATGTGTGAAATTGCAATTTAAGATAGAGAAAACTATGAATATATTTGAAGATGGTTTTGAAGAGCCTGGCGTAAAGTTTCCAGATAAAATATTTACAGAACTGACTAAAGGGTTTTCAACAGCAACTAAAAATTTGGCTGATCTTCGTTTAATTGAGGTATCTGGAGTCGGGCGGTTAGCCACTTCCGCATTACTTGATAAAATGTTTCGTTTTAAGGTGGTATTAATCAGTGAATATCTGCCAGATTATTCATTTGAAGTATTAGAGTTTGGGTATGATGTTGGGTTATTTCCTGTTGCTATTGATATTGAAGAAGGGATTGGGAAAGAGCTAAAAGTGAAACAGAGCTATGAACCATATTATTTCGTAAGTTGTGACATTGAAGTAGACTTTGAGAAAAAATTAAATGAAATTTTTGCATCTTCAAGGTTTAAGAAAACTGTTGGAGGGCTAATGAAAATAGCAAGAGTGAAGAGGGAGGATTGATTCTTTTTAAAGTATAAACCCTTGTAAATACCAGTAAAGCTGTAAACAAATAAAATAAAGTATCTTCATTGCTACTCTATACAATGTTATAAAAAATAAATCAGGTAATAAATAAATGCTCAGCATAGAAAATCTTCATGTCAGCGTGGGTGATAAGCCTATTCTTAAAGGTCTTAACTTGCAAATTAATGCGGGTGAAGTGCATGCCATTATGGGACCGAATGGTGCAGGTAAAAGTACTTTGTCACATGTGTTATCAGGTAAGGCAGGGTATACAGTGACCGCTGGGTCAGCTATTTATCAAGGCAAAGATTTGTTGGCGATGGATCCGGAAATGCGTGCGCGTGACGGTGTGTTTTTAGCATTTCAATACCCTGTTGAAATTCCAGGTGTGAGTAATATTTATTTATTAAAAGCAGCATTGAATGCGATGCGTAAGCATAATGGTTTGCCTGAAGTGGATGCAATGGATTTTTTAACTTTAGTGAAAGATAAAGTTAAGCTTTTAGAAATGGATGATAAATTCCTATACCGCTCGGTTAATGAAGGATTTTCGGGGGGTGAGAAAAAACGTAATGAGATTTTACAGGCGGCTATTTTGGAGCCAAGTCTATGCATCTTGGATGAAACTGATTCGGGCTTGGATATTGATGCATTAAAAGTCGTGGCTGCAGGGTTGAACTCTTTACGCAACCCTGAGCGTGCATTTTTAATGATTACTCATTATCAACGCCTGCTTGATTATGTTGTACCTGATATTGTACATGTTTTGGCAGATGGTAAAATTGTGAAAACAGGGGGGCCTGAGCTTGCTTTGAAGTTAGAAGCCAAAGGTTATCAGTGGCTTGAAGAGCAGGCAGCCTAAATGAGTGCTGAATTAAAAAGTAGTCAATACCCTTCTATTTATGCAGAAATAACCGATACCTTGCCAGGGCAATCAGTTGCTTGGTTGCAGGCGTTAAGAGCTGATGCTATGCAGCAGTTTGCCGCACATGGCTTCCCATCTTTAAGAGATGAAGAGTGGCGTTATACCAATGTTGCTGCCATAGAGAAAAAACTATTTGCACCTGCTAGTCGTACTGAGGTTGGGGCTGTTGAGTTGGCTGGCTTACAAGAGCAGTTACTAGAGGATGCTTGGGCAGTCGTACTGGTTGACGGATATTTTTCTGCCGCACTGTCTAATATAGAGGGTTTGCCTGTTGGCACTGTTGTTATGGATATGGCAACCGCTATAGAACAGCAGGCTGATGTCTTACAGAGCTACTTCTCGCAAGCAGTGCAGGATACAGAGCATGGTTTCGTGGCTTTTAATAATGCTTGGTTTAGTGATGGGGTTTTTATACATGTACCTGCTAATGAAGTGTTGACTAAGCCTGTGCAAATTTTGCATGTAGTGACGCAAGCTGATTTTATGGCGAATACACGACATATTATTGCTCTAGAGACATCTGCACAAGCGACGGTGATTGAGACTTTTGTAGGCTGTAATGATTCGTATTGTTCTGCTAGTGTCACTGAAGTTTTTGTGGGGGAAAATGCGGATTTAACCCTTTATAAAGTACAAATGGAAGGTGAAAAAGCCTATCATTTTGGAGGAACTTACGTTAAACAGGCGCGTGATAGTCGCTTTCAGCATCATAATTTTGCATTTGGTGGCTTATTGGCGCGTAGTGATATTCATACTGATTTGGAAAATGCAGCTGAATGTGATTTGAATGGTTTATGTTTGGGGGTTAAGCGGCAGCATATTGATAACCATACTCGAATTAATCATTTACAGCCCCATGCAACCAGTCGTGAATTATATAAAAGTGTTTTAGATCAACGTGCTCGTGCTGTGTTTCAAGGGCGAGTGTTGGTAGCAGAGCAAGCGCAAAAAACAGACTCTGATATGCATAGCCGTAATTTATTGCTTTCGGCTGATGCGGAAGTGGATACTAAGCCACAACTAGAAATTTATGCGGATGATGTTAAGTGCGCCCACGGTGTGACTGTAGGGCAGCTGGACGAAAAATCAATTTTTTATTTGCAGTCACGGTGTGTGGATGAAGCAAGTGCTAGAAATATGCTAACTTTTGCCTTTGCGAATGAGATGGTTGATAAAATTAAGCTTAAAAGTTTGCATGATATAGTGTTACAGCAGTTGTTGGTCAGGTTTCCGCAAACAGGTATTCAGCAAGATTGGCTGTAAAATACGCCCTTTCTAAGCTTTCCTAAAATTCTAAGTGTTTTTAAGCAGGGTCTTGGAAGCAAGTTTAAAATTTCAAAAACAATATGACAGATTTTCCCGTTGAAAAAATTCGTGCTGATTTTCCTATTTTACAAGAGAAAATCCGTAATAAGCCGTTAGTCTATTTGGATAATGCTGCGAGTTGTCAAAAGCCGCAACAGGTTATTGATAGTATCGTACATCTATATAGTCATGAATATGCGAATGTGCATCGTGGCGTACATACTTTAAGTGTTAAAGCGACTGATCGTTATGAAGGTGCGCGTGAAAAAGTGCAGCAATTTATTAATGCACAAAGCACTAAAGAAATTATTTTTGTACGTGGTGCAACCGAAGCCATTAATTTAATAGCGCAGACCTTTGGTAAGGAAAATATTAAAGCAGGCGATGAAATCCTAATTACTGCGATGGAGCATCACTCTAATATTGTGCCTTGGCAAATGTTATGTGAGCAAACGGGGGCAGTGTTAAAGGTGGCTCCTATTAATTTGCAAGGTGAATTAATTTATGCAGAATTCGAAAACTTACTGACTGATAAGACCAAGTTGGTCTCAGTTGTGCATATGTCCAATGCGCTGGGTACGGTTAATCCGGTAGAAAAAATTATTGCGGCGGCTAAAGCTAAAAATGTACCTGTTTTATTGGATGGTGCACAAGCAATTCCGCATATGTCTGTGGATGTGCAGGCTTTAGATTGTGATTTTTATGTGTTTTCAGGGCATAAGCTTTATGCGCCTTCTGGTATTGGAGTGCTTTATGGTAAACAAGCGTTATTAGAAGCGATGCCTCCCTATCAAGGGGGGGGTGATATGATTCGTAAAGTCACTTTTGCGGAGACCGAATATAATAGCCTGCCGTATAAATTTGAGGCAGGTACGCCTAATATTGCCGGTGTAGTTGGTTTGGGGGCGGCAATTGATTACCTTAATACAATCGGTATGGATAATATTGCGGTGTATGAAGCAGAGTTATTGGGTTATGCCACGGAAAAAGCCAAGCAAATTGAAGGTTTAAGAATTATAGGTGAGGCAAGCGCAAAAGGAGCAATCTTGTCGTTTGTTTTGGATAAAATTCACCCACATGATATTGGTACTATGTTGGATAGTCTGGGCATTGCCATTCGTGCTGGACACCATTGTGCGATGCCGGTCATGGACTTTTTTGAGCTGCCGGCTACTGCGCGTGCTTCATTTGCTATGTATAATACCAAAGAAGAGGTCGATGTATTAATGGCTGGTATTGAAGATTTAATTAAAATTTTTGGCTAAGGGATGAGGGTCTTATTTCATCCCCAGCTCTAAAGAACCTAAGAATAAACTGAGAATAACATGTTTGATGATTTGCGTGACCTCTATCAAGAGGTGATATTTGACCATAATAGAAACCCTCGTAACTTTCATGTGATGGATGAGGCGGACCGAAAAGTTGAAGGGTTTAATCCATTGTGTGGTGATCGCTTAACTTTGTTTTTGAAAGTGGATGGCGATAAGATTATTGATGCGAGCTTTCAAGGCTCTGGTTGTGCTATTTCAACGGCATCAGTTTCTTTAATGACTGAAGTTGTTAAAGGTAAAACTGAGGCAGAGGCTGGAGCCTTATTTACTCAATTTCATGAAATGACAACGGGTAAAGAAGAAAATATTAACCTTGAAGCAATTGGAAAATTAGCAGTTTTGGCTGGCGTGCGTGAATATCCCGCACGGGTTAAATGTGCAACTTTAGCTTGGCATACCTTAGATGCAGCACTAAAAAATGAGCAAAATTCTATCTCTACTGAATAATTTTAAGCAAATTTGAAGGCTTATG
>CAZXJK010000211.1:4011-5355 GCA_964640895.1 uncultured Methylomonas sp. | reverse complement strand
AGTTACGTAGCTTGCTACGCGCCCGTTACGACACCACCAAAGACAAACAAAAATTCTACCCAATATCCGGACGATTATTTATTTCCAGCTCCCTAAGTCGCTATCTTTTTTAACGCACCAAGGATAATCGGCGTTACCTGATTGCCTTAAAACCAATGGAGAGCTTGGTGCCGAGCTGTCTTGTATCAGTTGCCAGTCAGCAGTACCCGAACCAGTATACCCAGCCTCCCAATTAACAGGAATGGCACCTACTTCACCGTTATCAAAGGGCTCTATTGCAATAGCAGTATCAGTCACTTGCTGTACATAGTTTACCGAAAACAGTAAATTATTTGTAGAGGTGTCAGGCTTTAACATAAGCTTATAGACTTTTAGGCTGTCTTTATGGGCAATACAAGGAATGTTCAGTCGCCCGTGCTCATAAGTTGCCATGCATTTTGTTGTCGCTGTGATTTGGGTAAAGTTTTCTGCACTCATCTTAGTGGCGGGGGCAAAAGCAGCAGCATTAGCCTCTTGTATATCTCTCACTGAAAACAATAAATTACCTGTCAAAATATTGGGGGTTAGCACAACCGTATAAACGTTATTAGTCTCTTTATGAGCAATGCAAGGAGCTGTTAATGTATCATCTTCATAAGTGGCCATACACTGGATTATTGCAGTAGTTTCACTAAAGTTGTCAGCACTCATTTCACGTATGGATCCAAAAGTTCCATCATAAACTGCCTCAAGAGGTGCTTGCATATTGCCATTGGTAAAAAATAAGGCTTGTTGATCTAACACAAAGTGATCGGTGCAACTATTTTCCTGATCTACGCTTTGGGTGATTTTAACTTCATTTAAGCCTGCTCCTTTAAAATATTGCCCTACTCTCACTTTGATATAAGTGTCGGTAATTTCTGTCACAATGCCGTCAAAGACATAGCGGGAGCTTTGTGCTTTCTCCGCAATACTGGCAGGCTGGACATCTAGTGGTGGCAAGCAGGCGTAAGCAAAACTGAGTGAATTTATAAAGAGGGAAAAAGTAAGTAATATTTTCAATAATGAGGTTGATTCCATGCGCATAAGAGCTCCATAAATGGGGGTAAAAAGAATAATCTATTGTGCATTAAAGGATAAAGTTTAACCAAGTTTGCTTGGTCGGCTGATTTTTATTGTTAATCTGCACTATTGAAGTATAGATTAACGATTGTGATAGGTAAAAAATTTAGTACACTATATGTATTGGGTACTAAATCTTGAGGGCAAGGCGATGACTAATAATCAGGTGAGCACCAAGTACTGGCATGACCTAGGTAATGGGCGCATTCAATGTGATTTATGTCCACGATTTTGTAAATTGCA
>CAZXJK010000211.1:0-3911 GCA_964640895.1 uncultured Methylomonas sp. | reverse complement strand
TCATTTTTCATGAATATGCAATAGATACTGCAATAGCATGTCGTGAATTAGGTATCCAGTCGGTAGCGGTATCGGCAGGATATGTCTGCCCTGAGCCTAGAGCCGAATTTTATCAATATATGGATGCAGCTAATATCGATTTAAAAGCCTTTACTGAGCGTTTTTATCATAAAATTACTGGCAGGCATTTAGCGGCGGTGTTAGATACCTTACAATATATCTATCATGACACTTCAGTATGGCTAGAGTTAACGACTTTAATTATTCCTGATGAAAATGACTCCTCTGCTGAATTAGAACAAATGACCCAAGGAGCATGTAATGCTTGTGGAGCTCAGTGCGCAGGACATTTTAAAGCGCAGCCTGATAATTGGAGGGCTAAGCGAATACGTGTCAGCTGATAATTATTTACCGATTGTTTTATTTGGCTATACTATGAGTAGCAATTAGCTTGTAGAAATACGACTATCTTTATAAAACCATAAAATGATGGATTACTTCGTGTGATGAATACACAAAAAATTTTAGTAACAGGTGGTGCAGGGTATATTGGGAGTCATGCTTGTGTGACATTATTACAAGCAGGCTACTCTGTCGTGGTGGTAGATAACTTATCCAATAGTAAAGTAGAGTCTTTAGCGCGGGTAAAACAAATTACGGGTAAGACCGTTACCTTTGTGCAAGCTGATATTCAAGATAAGCAGGCATTGCAGGAAATTTTTGCAGCGCATGAATTTTATGCCGTGATGCATTTTGCTGGCTTAAAAGCTGTGGGTGAGTCCTGTGCACAACCGATTAAATATTACCAAAACAATGTTTATGGCACTTTGATTTTAGTGGAAGTGATGCAAAGCTTTGATGTTAAAAAAATTATCTTTAGCTCCTCTGCCACGGTCTATGGTGAGCCAGATACGGTTAAATATACAGAAACATTGCCTGTTTATGGTGCAACTAACCCCTATGGCAAGTCCAAAGCCATGGTGGAAGAAATCTTGCGCGATTTATCCAGTGCAGATACTTTGGCTGATGCGAATAACCCTTGGGATATTATTTTACTGCGTTATTTTAATCCACTTGGTGCGCATATTAGTGGCTTGATTGGTGAAGACCCTAATGGTATTCCTAATAACTTGATCCCATATGTTGCACAGGTTGCAGTGGGTAAGTTAGAACAGTTATCCGTTTTTGGTGGTGATTACCCGACTATTGATGGCACAGGAGTGCGTGACTATATCCATGTAGTTGACTTGGTAAAGGGGCATATGTGTGCATTAAAGGCACTGGGTGGCTCCGGTGGCTGTCGGGCTTATAACTTAGGCGCGGGGAAAGGCTATAGTGTCTTAGAAATTATTGCTGCCTTTGAGCGTATTACCGAGAAAAAAATTAATTATAAAATTGTTGAGCGGCGTATTGGCGATGTTGCCGAGAATTATGCAGACCCCAGTTTGGCTTTGCGTGAATTGCACTGGCAAACTGAAAAAGATATTAATGATATGGTGGCAGATACCTGGCGCTGGCAACAGCAAAACCCTAATGGCTTCGAGTAGAAACTGATGGCAATTGAAATAGAACGTAAATTTTTACTCGCTAATGATGCTTGGCGTGCTTTAGTGTCCAAGTCCATTCATTATCGGCAAGGATATTTGAATAGCGATGCACATAGCTCGGTGCGTGTACGTATCAGTGATGATACCGCTAAGATCAATATTAAAAGTGCCACGATTGGTGCGCAACGTCAGGAGTATGAGTATGATATTCCTGCAGAAGATGCACACGAATTACTCAGTACTTTATGCAATAAGCCTTTGATAGAAAAAATTCGCCACCTTGTCGTTATTGGCCAGCATACTTGGGAAATTGACGAATTTGCGGGTGAAAACCAGGGGTTAATTGTTGCAGAAATTGAGTTAAACCAAGTGGATGAATACTTTGATAAGCCTGCTTGGATAGGTCAGGAAGTCACTGAAGATGTACGTTACTATAATAATCAGTTAGCTAAACAGCCTTATACCACTTGGTAAACCGATATGTCTGCGCAGGCACAGCGCCATTAAATTAAGGAATAAAAGCATATTAAACAAAATGTTATTTGGATCGCCCAAAATGTCGGATGACGTTACCTACGCTACGCTAGGTAAGCTCATCCAACCTACGTGTAATATATTAATTATAAAAATAATAAATTCTTAACTTAATGGTAAGTGAGGCTATGACTTCGTACGCGTCCATTGCATACGTAAATACAATGCTTCAACCTTTTGTCGTGCCCAAGGCGTTTTACGCAAGAATTTTAAGCTGGAAGAAATACTCGGGTCGGAAGTAAAGCAATTAATTTTGATACGACTCCCCAGCTCTTCCCAGCCATATTCTGCAACCAAATCTGTGACAATGGTTTTTAACGTTATGCCGTGTAACGAATCTTGATTACGTACTTCATTCATTGCTATTAGTATCTGTCTGCTCAGCTTTATTGTTGCTTGGTTCGGCTTTTTTTACCCGAATCTTGCTGCTGCCAACCGTTTTACCATTTAGTTTTTTCATTGCAGCTTTGGCCTCACCTATCTTAGGCATCTCGACAAACCCAAAGCCCTTGGATATACCAGTATCTTGGTCTAAAACCAAGTGACAAGATTGCACAGTGCCAAAAGGCTGAAAAAGAGCCAGTAGCTCTGCTTCAGAAGTATTGCGAGTAAGATTGCGTATAAGTAGTTTCATAAGGAGCCATATTATTTATCAGTATCAGTTTATTATACGTCAGTGCTGGCGATACTTTTACAAAAACAGCAAACAATATGCGAGCACCTTAAGCAGTGCAATAATTGTATTTATAAATAGCTATCAAGCCACACTTAGCTCACAATATAAGGCAAAACAGTAAGTCTTTATTTTTTTTAAAAAAATACATTATGTAGTGTATAAATAATAAATAGACACAATATATTGTGTTATTATAGCGGGCTTATCTTTAAATTTAACGTAAATTTAGCTATGACCATCAAGCGACTCACCGATTCTGATTCCTCAGTAGATATTCCCCTGCAAGATGCTTCAGTCGATATCTGGGACACCAAATATCGCTTAAAAACCAAATCAGGTGCCGCTATTGATGGCAATATTGACGCGACGTTCCAACGTGTCGCGCAAGCCTTATCAAGCGTCGAAAAAGGCAAAGCTAAACAAGATAAATACTATAAAGAATTTTTATGGGCTTTGCGCCAAGGTGTCATCCCTGCTGGTCGTATTATTTCAAACGCTGGTGCACATGAACATAAGCCTGCAACCTCGACTATTAACTGCACCGTGTCTGGCTCTATTGCTGATTCGATGGATGATATTCTCGGTAAAGTGCATGAAGCAGGATTAACACTTAAGGCCGGCTGTGGCATTGGCTATGAATTTTCTACGCTAAGACCTAAAGATGCTTATGTTTCTGGTGCTGGGGCTTATACCTCTGGCCCGTTATCCTTTATGGATATCTACGACAAAATGTGTTTTACCGTGTCTTCTGCGGGTGGTCGCCGAGGTGCACAAATGGCAACCTTTGATATTGGCCACCCGGATGTAGTCGAGTTTATTCGCGCCAAACGTGAAGATGGCCGCTTACGCCAATTTAATCTGTCGTTATTAATTACCTCAGAATTTATGGATGCTGTTAAAGCTGATGAGGAATGGCGCTTATCCTTCCCTATTATGCAACGCGAATTGGAAGAGGATCAGCTAGACTTAAAAGACAAGTCCGTCATTCTCTGGCGTGATTTACCCCATGCGACGGGTTATGTTGAAAACGAGGATGGCTTAGTTGCCTGCAAAATCAGCAAAACCATGCCAGCCCGTAGATTGTGGGACATTATTATGTCTTCAACTTACGATTATGCAGAGCCAGGCTTTATTTTGATTGATAAAGTCAATGA
>CAZXJK010000210.1:0-5374 GCA_964640895.1 uncultured Methylomonas sp. | reverse complement strand
CTTGGGCTATAAATAGGGTGATAACGGTCGGTGAAAAACTAAGGACAGAAGATTTTGTACCTTCAGAACCACTTTATTCTTTGTGGAAGTGTATTTTTTGCTAAAAGGCCATTCTCAAGCAGAGTGTTTAATTTTTGTTCATGTATTAACTCTCTATCTTTTACCTGATATAAAGAGCCTTTTTCTGTTTGTAGTTGCCCTAAGGAACTACCGTGTTCAAATTTATCCATTAAGCTGGCATAGACTGTAGCACTATCTTGTACAGCTCGCCAAAATAAGGTTAGTTCATCATCTGTCGCTTTAATTTCTGGCGATATATGAGCAATTAGCTTGCCGGTATCAATACCTTCATTAATGAAATGCAAAGTACAGCCGACTTGGTCTGGTTCACTATTATAGAGTGCCCAAAAAGTACAATCAGCACCTCTATAATGAGGAGATAGTCCACCATGTAAATTAACAATACCATGCTTCCCCATTTTGAGAAGTTGGCCTTTAATTAGTGAAGTGCCAAAAACGGCAATCACATCAGGTTGAGTCTCTTCGGCCAATTTTAGGACATCGGGGTGGTTGATATGTGGAACACTGACAACTAATTGAGGTTGGTCAAGTTGCGCCGTTTGTTCACCAAAGAAAAAACTTTCTTCTTGATTGCCTGCATAGCGTTCCCTGTCTCTAACCCAGCGCCATGCTTTACGATAAAAGTTAATCGGTTTTAATAGCTTAATCACTTTTTTTAGAGTCCATTGGGTGCCAGTTTCTTGGACAATGGCAATCGGATTACCTGCCTTGCATAAGGCATTAGCTATGTATAGGTGGCGTGGGGAGCTGCCACATAAGATAAGAATTGATAGATTTGACATGAGCTTAGCCTATTTACATTATGTGGTAGTTTATTTTTTTACTTCATCAGCAATAAGTGCGTCAGCAAAAAATTTGGCAGCCCAATTCGGGTACTCAAACATTGAATAACGCCCCCATATTGGAAAAGAACCTGCAATTGCGCCATCGCTAACACTATTGTCGTTTTTAATATGCTGTTTTTGCTTTAAAAAGCTAATGGCTTTATCAATGTGTGGCTGAAATTCAGTATTTTGATTTGCTTGTGCTAGGCGAGACCAAATAATGCTAGTTTGAGCAAGCCCTGTTAGGCACACATAGTAAGCTTTTGACTGCCAGTTTTGATCGTAGGTTCCAGCAATTGAACCATCTGATTTTTGCTGGGATGCTAATGCTTTTGCCGCTTTGGTTGCTGAGTCAATATATTCTTGCTTATTGAGTAATATGCCACATTCGAGAATGCCTCTGATGGCATAAGCTATTGTGTGTGTAAAAGGTTCTGCATCAGTTGTAAATGCATTATTTTCAAACCAACCACTATCTAGTTGCTGAGTTAATGCCCAGTCGATGTTTTTAGTTGCTGCAGCAATGAGTTCTTGGTCATTTGCAAGCAATCCTGTTTGCAATAATGCCCAAGTAGCACGAGTGTTATAGGTGTGTACGATACCATTATGGGTACTGCGTCGCCAACAACCATCTGTATCTTGTTGTGCCATTAACCATTTTCCCGCATTAACAGCTGCTTCTAAGCACTCGGCACGTTTAAGCTCTCTATAGCCGCAATTCAAACCATGCATGATTTGCCCAGTATTAAAAATAACGGGCTTACTACCAGTTTCGCCAAAATGCCCAGGAAAAGAACCATCTTTATTTTGAATGGATAGTTCCCAGTCCAGTATCTTATTGGCACGATCTAAGAGTTCTGGTTTATTTAATATTTCTGCCGCTTCTACGAACGTTTCAACAATGTAACCACTGGTTTCAGGATAGCTGGGGAGCCAGTTATCTTCAAAGCTCCAGCCTGCTGCAACACCACCGCTGTCAGCTTGACCATCTCGAATATCTTGCGCTCTGCATAACCAGTTAATGGCAGAACTTAAATGTACAGGGTGCTCATGTTCGACTTGATTTGAGCTGATGAGGTCATTGGCTATTAAACGAATATGCAGTGGCTTCCATATTTTATATCGAAATGGCAAGCTGATGAGTTTTGTTAAAGACATTATGATGGTGACTTTTTTATGGGATTGACAATGCGGAACTTTGCTTTGCAAGTATTCTTGCTGCCTGGAGTGAGGTATTGAGCAAAGTAATCATGAGCAATATTGTATGTAATCAAGAATAAAATCAATTATAATTTAAATGGTATTTTTTTAAAAGCTTAAAAATTTGTTGGTAATGCCACATGGCTGACTACATAGCGATGTTTGCCAGATTTTTCTGGAAGGATTGCGGCTAATGTATTCACTTCAATATCAATTTTTCCAAGACGTTGCTGTAGTTGTTCAATAATTTGTGGCTCATTATCGTTCCAAAGTGCATTAGGGACTACTTGCACTTCCATTTCTTGCACAGAATGCTGGATAATCTTGAAGGATTCAACACCTTCAATGGCGCGTAATACGTAAATGACAGCAAGTGCATGCAAGATGGTACCATCTTGCTTAATAATGAAATCAGTTGAGCGACCAACGACTTCTCCAAGAACATGCAGCCCTCGACCATCTTGACAGACTGCATCAGTCGCTTTAATCATATCGCCAGTTTGGTAGCGAATAAACGGTTGCGCCTGAGAGCATAAGCCTGTAATGACGGCTTCACCTGTTTCGCCTGCTGCTACTGCTTGTCCTTCACTATCCAAAATTTCCAGAATATGACTTTCGCTCATGAGTAACATTTGTCCTGAAGGCGTTTCATGAGAGGTAAAGCCTATATCGCGGCTGCCAAATTCATTGGCAACGGGAACTTGAAAAACCTCTTGAATCAGTTGACGTTGGTCGGGGTATAGTGGCTCCCCCGTGGTAAAAATAACTTTAAGGCTAGGGATATTGATTTTTGCATTAATACTTTGCGCAAATTTGGCTAATAATGCCAAACTACTCGCATAACCATACATACATTTTGGTTGATATTGTTGAATAGTTTGCAAATATTCTTGCATGGTTGTTGGTGACATATCAAATGCATTGAGCAAGACTTGATTCATAAGTCGGTCTCTAATTTGTTTGATTTTATCGGTTTTAGCTAATTCAACTGGTGCACCCCAGAGATAAATTTGTTTATCCCCAATGTCGATGTTCCACCAACGTTGGGCGCGAATTCTACCTGCTGCATCAGAGGCTTGCCTCCATTTTCCAAAATAGAAATTAAGCGGTGTGCCACTTGATCCGCCAGTCGTATATTGATACGCACCACCTGGTACGCCTAGCCAAGTCATGTCTGCACCATGTAGTTGGGCATCTTGCTTGATCATGGTGGGGATTTTAGTTAAATCTTTGAGAGTTAATAGGTTGTGCTCTGATAAATCTAGGTTTGCAGCTAAAATTCGCTCTCTGTGCCAAGGGCAGTGCTTAACTGCTAGGCTTAGTAATTGTTGTAATTTTTTGCGCTGTAATAATTCAACCGCTTCTCGACTTAACCATTGTGATGCTTCTAAATCATTAGCGTAGGAAATAGTGGGCCGTTTGAGTAATTTCTCGTGTAATGGAAAATTAATGTTTTTTACAATTGAAGGATGCATGATTTGTAAGGTAAGTGACTAAGATGCAAAAGCATTAAAATAAGAGAACCCATTAAAGGGTATGTTTTTAAGCATAACTTACTGGCTTACTACTTGAGTTTGGAAGCTGTGTATTGCCGCTATTAATAAAGATACTGCATTAGATTGTCCTAAACCATCAATATTAAAAGGGTCTGACTGAGAAGCATATAATAGTGTCATTGGCTTGCGGGCACTAAAAAGAAGCCTCATTGAGTCACCGAGTTGATGAACAATTGGATCTGCTACCAATGAGTTGTCATAGAGTAGGGCGTAGGCAACTAACAAAGAATTGTTATCTTTTTTGAGAATATGAATGGGTGTATCTGGATGATCTGGAAAGTAAATAACGCCTAAGCTAGTTAAACTATTGCCATAAGATAGCGCTAACTCAGCATGGTGGTAAAGACGTTTGTGATCATAAGAGCGCGCTGCAAATAAACGAACCTGTTTATAATGGTCATTTTGGTAGTCACGTTCAAACCAGTCTTCACTACCAAAAATATCCATACCCCATGTTTTATTCCGGTTAGAAGGGTGTGAGTTAAAATTATTCAGTGTTGTCGCTATATTGGTAACTGATTTACCATCTATGATAGTCGCACCTATATAGCTGTGAATAATGGTAGGGACTAATGCCAAGATAGTGACGACTATCATTGGTATTAAATAGCGGGTGGAGATCATGGTGTTATTCTTCTTCAAGAGGAGGTTGGCCTATCCAAAAGATAATGGGTAAGGCAATGACAAAAGTTAATAAGCCTGAGATTTCATGGGCAGCAGTGGCAAGAATATCTAAGCCAAACCAATGTACTAGTAGTGTAAGTAGAAACACGCGGATAACATTGACCCCAATTGCAAGTGGAATAGCAATACAGAGAATGAGTATTCTTCGAATAACACTAGGGCAAAAATAGGCTGTTAATATGGCCACAGTAATGGTGGCATATAGTGTAGAGAAACCGCTACAGGCATCTGCTACTTGCAATGAGCCATTGGGGATCTCGATTAATGTGCCAGAAACAAAATGAGGGATGCTAGTTTGCTTGAGTAGCCAGCTAGTGCCATCAGTTGCAATATGGCGTAGGGCCAGATGAATGGATTCTGTAAAGGCCAGCGGAATGGGTAAGGTGAACATTAGCATGGAGAGCGGAAATAAAATAAGTTTGGTGCGCTCGGTGCCTAAAAATAATAAAGATAAACCAGGGAGTGCTAAAAAGAATGCTGCTGCCCCTAGTAGTTGGGTGTGCATTCCTGTATCCAGCATATGTAGGAATAACGCAGGTATCAAAGCAGCAAACCCCCAAGGTGTAATACTTTGAGGTAAGCTATTGTTGTTTTTCAGTTCTTTCCACACTAAGTAGATAACGACGGCGGCGATTAAAATTCCATGGCCATTATGCCAAACCCCCATCGTCCAGCGCTCGAAAAGCCAGGCAATGGTTGGGGCAAAGAGTAACGTCAGTAAGGCAAAAGAGAGCCAAAGTAGTTTGTTATCCTTGTTTTTAGGATAAATATTCTGATTTTGTATTAGATTGTCCATAAAAGTACCAGTTTGATCAAAAAGTTAGTAGTTTGTTGTCATTTTTGTATTGGGTGCGTGCGAAATAAAGCTAAGCACAGAAGTCTATGCTCATGAAAGTGGGATGGAAATTATTAAACCTTTGCCCTAAGGAATGAGAATTCAATAATACCCTTATTCCTAAACTTAAATTAAGCAATAATCGTAAAAATTTTAGTTTAAGGTACGAATATACCGAAGTTGGCATTATACCA
>CAZXJK010000209.1:0-5374 GCA_964640895.1 uncultured Methylomonas sp. | reverse complement strand
AAAGATGGATGATTATTTATTTCCAGGTGCCTAAGTACCCAATGTGTAGGTTGGGTTAAATTTTTTATGCGTAGCATTAACAACGTAACCCAGCCTATACACTCCATTAAAACTCCCTTCGTAACCTTATGAAAATTCTTATAGTCGGCAGTGGTGGACGCGAACACGCCCTTGCTTGGAAAGCCAGTCAATCTCCTAAAGTCCAAACTGTTTATGTTGCCCCTGGTAATGCAGGCACTGCCTTAGAAGATAAACTCACTAATATTGACTTATCAGTGGACGATACTGCAGGTTTACTGAATTTTGCTCAACAAGAACAAATCGACTTAACTATTATTGGCCCTGAAGTGCCTTTGGTTGCCGGTATAGTCGATAGCTTCCAAGCTGCTGGTCTTAAATGTTTTGGCCCAAGTGCAAAAGCTGCACAGCTTGAAGGTTCCAAAAAATTCTGTAAAGACTTTATGGATCGGCATAATATTCCAACAGCAGCCTATCAAGCTTTTACCGACACAAATTTAGCCATTGCCTACATTCAGCAACAGGGCGCTCCTATCGTCGTGAAAGCCGATGGTCTTGCTGCAGGTAAAGGTGTAATCGTTGCACAGTCAGAAGCGGAAGCCATTGCCGCAGTGACCGATATGTTGTCTGGTAATAGCTTTGGCGAAGCGGGTAATCGCGTCGTCATTGAAGAATTTTTAACAGGTGAAGAAGCCAGCTTTATTGTTATTGCCGATGGCAAACAAGCGCTGCCGATGGCTAGCTCACAAGATCATAAGGCTCGCGATAATGGCGACCTCGGGCCCAACACAGGCGGCATGGGGGCTTATTCACCTGCACCGATTGTAACCGATGCCATTCACCAGCGCGTTATGGATGAAGTCATCAACCCAACCCTACAAGGTATGATCGCTGATGACATGCCTTACACCGGCTTTTTATATGCAGGCTTAATGATTTCACCAAATGGTAACATTAAAGTCTTAGAATATAACTGTCGCTTTGGTGACCCAGAAACCCAGCCTATTATGATGCGTTTGCAAAGTGATTTAGTAGAGCTGTGTTTAGCAGCTTTAACGCAAGACCTGGCTAACCTCACAACTAAATGGGACGAACGTAGCGCTTTAGGAGTGGTATTAGCAGCAGGTGGTTACCCTGATAACTATGCAAAAGGCGATGTTATTAATGGCTTACCAAGCAAAGATGCTAGCGACAGCAAAGTATTTCATGCTGGTACCAAGCAAGCCAATGGCAATACCGTTACTGCTGGTGGTCGCGTGTTATGTGCCTGTGCTTTAGGTGATGACTTGCAGCAAGCACAAGAAAAAGCCTATGCCTTGACCGAAAAAATCTCTTGGGATAAAGTCTATTACCGTACCGATATTGGCTTTAAAGCTTTAAAATAAAATATTTTTTGTAGGAGGGGCTTTTAGCCGCAGCCGTACACAGTCGCTACATTGTAGGTTGGGTTAGCTTATCTAGCGAAGCGCAGATAACGTAACCCAACATATACGCTAAACAAGATTTGTTGGGTTACGTTTTTATTGCTGCGCAAAAAAAATCTAACCCAACCTACCGTGCTAGCAATTCGCAACAATTATAACAAAGACCGTTAGCTTATATTTAGTTTGGCAGCCCCTTTATCAACTCTAACAAAAGTCAAAAGATCGTGCCTACCCTACTCCCTATTCCCGAAAATCACCCACTGCGCTTTGTTCTGCATAACGAGATACATGCCCGCTCACCTGTCTCTTTAAAGCTACCGGTAACCGCCACACACTTAGCCTTATTTATATCCCAAGAAGAAAAAGTATTAGAGCGTAAGCACCTGGCACTGCTATGTACCAGATTTGCAGTCAGTCCACCACAAGACACGGCAACGCACTTTACCGCAACCTTTGATAATTTTCTGTTTCACTGGGAGCAACACGGGGAATTTAGCACTTATAGCTTTTACGTCAACAAGGTGGACAGTGAACAGCCTTTTGCCAAGCCTGCCTTAACCTACGCCCCCATCGACTGGCTGGATAAATTACCTGGAAAATCAATGGTTGCCGCTCATGCTGTCATCATGCCCGCCTGCGAACAATCACCTAAAATCCAAGATATTGCGCACTACTTTGAAGGTAACACGATTGTTGGCTCGCAAGTCACAGGCGGCGATGCAATCGCCTTTACCGACTTTCGCATTCATAATGATGGCTTTAGCCGCTTTTTAATCTGCAATAAAAAACTCCAGTCCCAACAAGCAGGTCGTTTATTACAACGCTTATTTGAAATTGAAGTGTACCGAGTCATGTCGCTACTAGCATTTCCGGTTGCTCAAGAGCTATCGCCTAAAGTCAGAGAGTCAGAGCAGCGTTTATCAGGCATTACCACGGCCATAGCACAAGTAGATTGTGATGACGGCAAACTATTAGATAAGTTAACACGACTCGCCGCAGATGTTGAAAGTCACATATCCAACAGCCAATACCGTTTTGGCGCTGCACAAGCTTATTACAAAATTGTCGAACAGCGTATTACCGACATTCGCGAAGTCAAAATCCAGGGCATCCAAACCATTGGGGAATTTTTAACCAAGCGTTTGCAACCCGCCACCAACTCCAGCAAGTCAACCTCCAAACGTTTCAGCTTACTATCGGAAAGAATCAGTAATACCAGTCAATTATTACGCACCCGCGTTGATATATCTATCGAACGCCAAAACCAAGCATTACTCACTTCGATGGATTTACGCGTAAAAATGCAATTACGCCTGCAAGAAACAGTTGAAGGTTTATCGATTGTAGCGATCACTACTTATATTGTGAATCTGATTCATTCAGCTGCAAAGGCAGTGCTGAGTACAGGGCTAATGGATATTAAACCTGACTTAATTTCAGGTGTTGCGATACCCTTTGTTTTACTTGTTGTGGCAGTCGGTGTTAGGCGTTTGCATAAAGTGGTTAAGATGATTGATCAATAATTGGATCTAACTCAGCATTACTAACCCACCACTTTGTTTGGCCAATATCATCAAACCAAAATTTTAAAATTTCTTGATACATATTAAACCTTTTCTGACGAGTCATTTAGTAACTGCCGACCTTAGGCACCTGGAAATAAATAATCATCCATCTTTACTGGTTTTTTTGTCCGTCATCAGTACTGTAGCAATAGTTACGTAGCCTGCTATGCGCCTATTGCTACAGCACTAATGACAAACAAAAATCCTGCCCAAATATTGGATGCTTATTTATTTCCAAGTGCCTTATACCATTAACACCAAATTATCCCGATGAATCACTTCTTCATCATCAGAATAACCAAGAATGCTTGCAAATTGTTGACTGGGCTTACCTTGAATTAGCAGCATTTCTACGGCTGGGTAATTAACCAAACCACGCGCAACTTCTACGCCATCAGTATCAAGACAAATCACCAATTCACCCCGACCAAATTGACCTTGCACTGCGATAACGCCCACAGCCAATAAGCTTTTACCTGATGATTTCAGCACCCGCACTGCCCCCGCATCCAACACCAAGCTACCTTTAGCTTGCAACTGCCCTGCTAACCACTGTTTACGTGCAACCAAAGGAGCAACATTGGCATATAAATAACTACCAATAACATCGCCTGCCACCACTTTAGTAATGACATTTTCAAGCTCACCTGAAACAATGACCGTCGCAGCACCTGAACGCGATGCCAATCTAGCCGCACTCACTTTGGTCGCCATACCCCCGCGACCTAGGCCACTACGACTGCCTCCAGCCATTGCTTCCAACAAAGGATCATGCGCACTGATTTCGTTGATTAATTTTGCACTTGGGTTGACACTAGGGTCGGAGTCAAACAAGCCTAGTTGATCAGTCAAAATAATCAATAAATCTGCTTCTACCAAATTAGCAACTAATGCCCCAAGAGTATCATTATCACCAAAGCGAATCTCTTCGGTTGCGACCGCATCATTTTCATTAATAACGGGGACTACATTGTAGTCCAGCAATGATAATAAGGTACTACGCGCATTTAAATAGCGCTGTCGATTAGATAAATCATCATGTGTCAGCAATACTTGTGCTGCATGCAAGCCATGCAACTGAAAATTACTTTCAAAGGTTTGCACTAAGCCCATTTGCCCGACTGAAGCAGCAGCTTGCAATTCATGCAATGCTTTTGGCCGCGTTTTTAAGCCTAAGCGAGCCATTCCCTCAGCAACCGAGCCAGAAGACACTAAGATCACATCAAGACCCTGCTGTTTTAGCTGAGCCATTTGCGCAACCCAAATAGCAATAGCGGCCTGATTTAAACCTTTACCGCCATCTGTTAATAAGGAACTGCCAATTTTAACAACTACCCGTTTGGACTTTGCAAACTTAGTCCTGCTCATCATCTTCTGCCAATACTGCAGGCTGTTGTGATTCTAAAAATGCCATTAGATCAAACATCAAATTACGCGTGCCTTGTGCTTTTAGAGCCGATATTTGGTAAACTGGCCCCTTCCAAGCAAGCTCATCAATAATGGCTTTACAACAAGCCTCGCGATCCTCCTCAGCGATTCTATCTAGTTTATTTAACACCAACCAGCGCGGCTTATTGGCTAAATCATCGCTCCATTTTGCGATTTCTTTGGCAATTTTCTGCGCGGCCTCTACTGGGGTATCCATCGATTCATAAGGCAGTACATCCACTAAATGCAATAATACTTTGGTGCGCGCCAAATGCTTTAAAAACTGCAAACCTAAGCCAGCACCATCTGCAGCACCTTCAATCACCCCTGGAATATCAGCAATGACAAAGCTACGCTGGTCATCAACACTCACCACGCCCAAGTTAGGTACCAAGGTAGTAAAAGGATAGTCGGCAACACGCGGTTTTGCTGAAGAAACCACTCGAATTAGACTAGATTTACCCGCATTAGGCATGCCCAGCAGCCCCACATCCGCAATTAAGGTCAATTCCAACTCTAAAATACGATGCTCACCTTTAGAGCCTGTACTCGCTTTCTGAGGAGCACGATTAATGCTACTTTTAAATCGCGTATTCCCTAGGCCATGAAAACCACCCTGTGCAACCAGTAGCTTTTCACCAACTGCCGTTAAGTCACCTAATTTTTCTTTGGTTTGCTTGTCATAAACAACTGTACCTGGAGGTACCGATACAAAAATATCCTCGCCTTTGCGGCCAGTACATTGTCGCCCCATACCATTTTGGCCACGTTGCGCTCTATGTACCGAGTGAAACCGAAAATCTACCAAAGTATTAATATTATCAGTGGCCACTAAATAAACACTACCGCCATCACCGCCATCACCGCCGTCAGGGCCACCTTTAGGAATATATTTCTCGAGACTAAAGACGATACAGCCCTTGCCACCATCCCCTGCTA
>CAZXJK010000208.1:0-5413 GCA_964640895.1 uncultured Methylomonas sp. | reverse complement strand
AGCCACCAGGTTTATTTAATAAGGTGTTTGCCAATGTTATTAGGGTTGTCGTTGAAGTGTAACCTGTAACCACATTTTGCTGCTTGCTAGTCGCTAGTTGAATAGCGTTGTCAACGGGGTCAAATTGATCGGGAATGCGATTCATCCATAATGCAAGGATCGTGAATAATAAGAGGATACCAATAATAATAAAGCGCGCTATTTTAATAATTTGTGAGCGCGTTGCAGGGTTGCTTAAATCATCTTGAACACGCCATCGGATATTTTGGATCCGTTGTGTAAGTTGCTTTAATGCCATTTTTAATTGCTCCACAAGATAGTTCTATTTAGTATAGAGCCTATTTAAAGTAAATGAAACTTGACTTGCACCCTATAAGCTCAGAATAATATGCGGCTTGCAATAAAATGTGCGGGATTTTTTAGATCCAGCAGGAATAATAATAAGGTGTCCTTAATAGTATGACATTGAGAATCGAAATCGAAAATCTAGTAAAGCACTTTGGTGCTATTAAAGCGGTAGATGGCGTATCATTTTCTGTTAAAAAAGGTGAAGTTCTGGGTTTTTTAGGGCCAAATGGTGCCGGAAAATCGACCACTATGAAAATGATTACGGGCTTTTTAGCGCCGACTAGCGGCATTGTGCGTGTTTGTGGCCATGATGTCATCACTGATCCTATTGCGGTGAAAGCGAGCCTGGGATATTTAGCTGAAGGTGCGCCAGCCTATGCCGACATGACGCCAGATGGCTTTTTAAGATTTATTGCCGATATTCGTGGTTTCACAGGCACAGATAAAAAGCGCGCAGTAGCTTCAGCCGCCGAGCGTGCACGCATTACTCATGTGATGTTCCAACCAATTGAAACCTTATCTAAAGGTTATAAACGTCGTGTTGGCATAGCACAAGCAATATTACATAATCCACCGGTACTCATTATGGATGAGCCAACAGATGGTCTCGATCCTAATCAAAAACATGAAGTCCGCACATTAATAAATGAGATGGCAGCGGATAAGGCCATTATTATTTCAACGCATATTTTGGAAGAAGTCCATGCTTTGTGTACCCGTAATATATTAATTTCCAATGGTAAAATTAAGTTTGATGGCACGCCGCACCAATTAGAATCAATGTCGCGTTACCATAATGCCGTAGTCGTTACTGTAGCTGATGTTGAAGAAGCTGCATTTACAGCATTCTTAAACTCACTTGAGTTTGTGGCTGAAGTTGAAATCTTAGATACACAACGTGGTGTTCGCGTTTATCCTAAAGAGGGCAAGCAAATTACAGCAGAGCTATCACAACGTTTACGTGACAAGGGTTGGAAAATTGACTCACTTTATGCGGAACATGGTCGTTTGGATGAAGTTTTCCGCACGATTACGATGGGAGATGCATAATGAATCTTAAAAATATTTGGTTTATTATGAAACGTGAGATCAGTGGTTATTTTGCAACCCCTGTGGCCTATGTTTTCATTATTATCTTTTTACTATTAACCGGTTTTTCAACTTTCTTCTTAGGTAACTTTTTTGAACGTGGCGAAGCTGATTTATATCCGTTTTTCTCGATCCATCCATGGCTGTATGTGTTATTAATCCCCGCTATTTCTATGCGTTTGTGGTCAGAAGAGCGTAAAAATGGTTCAATTGAATTATTAATGACACTGCCAGTTTCGGTTATTGATGCAGTATTAGGTAAGTTTTTGGCGGCATGGGCCTTTACTGGTTTGGCGCTGTTTTTGAACTTTCCATTATGGATCACGGTGAATTATTTAGGCTCTCCTGATAATGGTGTTATTTTTGCCGGATTTATCGGTAGCTTATTAATGGCGGGTGGCTTTTTAGCCATTGGTGCCTGTATTTCTGCATCCACAAAAAATCAGGTCATTGCTTTTGTATTAAGTTTGATTGTGAGTTTGATTTTTGTATTAAGTGGTTATGGCATTGTATTGGATTTCTTTAGTAGTTGGGCGCCAGCTGTATTAGTTGAAGCGATTAGCTCATTTAGCTTTTTAACACATTTTGATGCGATATCTAAAGGCGTGATTGATATGCGAGACATACTGTATTTCGCTTCCGTTATTTTGGTTTGGTTATTTGCTAATGCCATTGTTATTAATGCTCGCAAGGCTGACTAGGACAACACATAGATGAATAAACAATTATTATCAACCACTGGCTTGATCCTTGCGATTATCTTGTTTTTATCGTTTAACATTGTAAGCAATGGTAATTTAAAATCAGCCCGGTTCGATCTAACGCAAGATAAGATTTACACCCTGTCCGAAGGCACATTAAATATTATTGAATCTTTAGATGATCCTATCTCGCTACGGTTTTATTACTCGGAACAAGTGGCACAAGAATTACCCAGCTTAAAATCTTACGCACAACGAGTACAGGAGCTATTGGAAGAATATCGTCGTGCGTCAAATGGCAAAATTGAGTTAATTACCATTAATCCAAAACCCTATACTGATAATGAACAGCGTGCTAAGCAGTATGGTTTGCAAGGCGTACCTATTGATGGTGAAATTGATCCTTTATATTTTGGTTTAGCAGGGAATAATTTGTTAGATGGGGTGGAAAGTATCCCGTTTTTTCAACCAGAAAAAGAAGATGTACTTGAATATGATATAACGAAACTCATCTATAAGCTGTCTACTTCAGATAGAAAAATGGTCGGTGTGATCAGCTCATTAGAAGTTAATGGTGAAAATTATGATCCGTTAAAAGGTGAGATGCCCTCATCTGATGGTGCAAAGCCATGGGCATTTATGGCGGAGTTAAGACAATTATTTAATGTCGCTATGCTACCAATAGATATTCAACGGATCCCTTCTAGTATTGATGTATTAGTGGTGATCCACCCTAAAGAAATGGTAGAAAGTACGCTTTATGCTATCGATCAGTATGTATTGAAAGGGGGTAAGTTAATTAGTTTTGTCGATCCCTACTCGGAAGCAGATATTCCAGAAAAAGACACGGATAACCCAATGGCCGCCATGGTCTACTCACGAAGCTCCAATTTACCTAAACTGTATAAAGCATGGGGGTTTGAACGTAATGCTTCTGATGTGGTTGCTGATCGTAAAACAGCTATTAAAGTAGACTTTGGTGCTCGAACAGGTAATAAACCTATTGATTATGTGTTGTGGCAACGGCTTCCTGCAGAGCAATTAAGCAGTGAACAGGCGATTACCAATCAATTGAAAAAATTAGAAGTTGCTACGGTGGGTCGGTTTGAGGCTATTGAAGGCGCATCAACAACACTGACGCGATTATTTGAATCTAGCAATGAAGCCATGTTAGTGGATAAACGAATTGTACAATTTCGTAATGATCCTCGTGCTTTATTAACCAAATACCAAGCGGGAACCATAAGTTACCCTTATGCAATTCGAGTGAGTGGCATAGTGAAAACAGCCTTTCCTGACGGTGGGAAAACAAAAGATGGGGTTGTGAAAAAGTTCTCTAATCATTTGGATGAATCAAAACAAGCTATTGATGTGATAGCAATAGCGGATGTTGATATGTTGCAAGATAGGTTCTGGGTGCAGTTACAAGATTTTTATGGTGAACAGATTGCCTATAATACCTCAAATAATATCGACTTCTTGATTAATGCAATTGATGATATGTCTGGTAATCATGGCTTGATAAGTGTGCGTTCGCGCGCTGGTTTTTCTCGTCCATTTGATCGTGTTATAGCACTCAAACAAGAAGCGGAGAAACGCTTTCGTACCCAAGAACGTGAGCTACAAAAGACGTTAGATGAAACTAAGCAACGTATTGCTAGAATGCAAGTTGAGCGTAGTGGTAGTGATGAAGAGATTTTAAGTTCTGAGCAGAAACAAGAAATTGCCGAATTACGAATCAATGTTAATAAATTACAACAGAAATTACGAGCAGTGCAGGCCAATTTGCGTAAAGATATTGACGACTTAGATACAAAATTAAAATTTTATAATATTGGTTTAGTGCCATTAATTGTAGCGTTGTTAGCTGTGTTAACAGGTTGGTTACGTGTCCGTAAGCGTACTAAAGGCCGGAATCAGCACTAATTGACTGTTCTAAGTATTAGACCAAGGTTTAGAAAAAATGACAAAAAAATTAAATAGTTTGACAATTTTAGCTATCGTGACAGCAGTAATGGTAGTTTTGATGCTGATGACGATACAGCGACCAATAGAAACAAGCGATGATTATTCATTATTGTTTCCCGAGTTGTTTGGTGAATTAAGCAGTGTTGATACCATTAAAGTAAAAAGCAGCCAAGATGAATTCACCTTGTACAAAAAAGGTGAAGACTGGTTTGTGAAAGAGCGCTGGAATCACCTAGCCGATTTTAATTTGGTTAAACGGGCATTGATTGATATTAGTGAAGCCAAGATCATTGAGCGTAAAACAGCAAACCCTGAGCAATATAGCTTATTAGGTGTTGAAGGTATTGAAGACGGTGGTGAATCTATTAAAATCACCATGTTAAGCGGTGACAAAGAAGCCGCTAGCTTAATACTAGGCAATGAACGCGAAGTAGGCCAAACACAAGGAGCAAGACGGTTTTATGTGCGCCGAGCAGGTGAAGAACGTGCGTGGTTAGCGGAAGGCTATTTGAATATTAACCCACTGATGTTGAACTGGATTAAAAGTGAAGTTATCAATATTGCACGCGAGCGTATCGCACGACTTGATATTATTCAACCCAATGGTCAGAAAGCCACTATTATTAATATTGGCGTGAAAGATAAGTTTGGTACACCGGAAGCATTAGGTAAAACAATTTTCAAATATGATCTGCTTGGCTACGATATGGCAGGCACATTATTTCAGTTACGAATGGAGGACGTACAACCTTTAGAAGGTTTTTCTCGTGGCGATTCTGAAGTGGTTACGGCAGAGTTTGTAAGCTTTGATGGTTTAAAAGTGAGTGTTGAGACTTCTTTTATTGAGGGCTCATATTTTTCAGTTTTCAAGGCTGAATATGATGCTTCCTTGGTAAAAGATGCGCCTAAGGATATTATGGAAGCAGGTAAATTAAAAACGCCAGAGCAAGTTCAACAAGAAGTGAAAATGATTAACAAAGAACTCAATAATTGGGTTTATCGTTTTGGTGGCTTTATTGGTACCAACTTAATGCGTGCTAAAGATGATATGGTGACCGAGGCTGGAAGAGCCATTCCAATGCCACCAGATATTACAGGAACAGAGCGTTAGCCAAATTAATGGAATAATAAAAAAGGCACTTTTAAGTGCCTTTTTTATGGCTTAAGCTGCTTGTTCTATTCGCCATTCATCAACTAACTCTTGCACAGTCGAGGCGAGATCATCCGGTGAGAATTTTGGGAGAAACTTATCGGCATCAATTTTTTCAATCATATTTTTATTAAATTCACCGCTCATTGAGCTATGC
>CAZXJK010000207.1:0-5413 GCA_964640895.1 uncultured Methylomonas sp. | reverse complement strand
GGGATATAACCATTGAGCCTTTAAGTGGGTAAGTTTATTCTTTTAAGGTTCCTTATGTGAATTCAGAATATAGCAAAATATTGGCCGCCTAAGTTACAACCCTTCCCAAGGCGTAAATAAACCCTCTACATCCACTCCAAACATGTCTAATACCCGCCCAACACCTTCATCAACCATTGCTTGAATAGAGTTGGATTTATTATAAAATGCAGGCATGGGCGGAAAAATAATTCCTCCCATTTCGGTAACACTGGTCATATTACGAATATGCGCCAAATTTAACGGTGTTTCTCGTGGCATGATGATGACTCTGCGGCGTTCCTTTAAGGCAACATCGGCAGAACGAGAAATTAAATTATCACCAAAGCCATGTGCAATGGCGGCTAAAGTTTTCATTGAGCAGGGGGCGATAATGACACCTTCTGTTTTAAAGGAGCCGCTGGCAATAGAGGCTGCAATATCATCAATGCCATGTGTCACATCTGCTAAGGCATATAAATCACTGCGTGACATATCCATTTCGTACTTGAGATTAACCAAACCAGCGCTAGAAATAATGAGGTGTGATTCCCAGCCAGCTTGCTGTTGTAAAATTTGTAACATGCGTACGCCATAAATAGCACCTGTTGCGCCAGTCATCGCAATAATTAATCTTTTTTTCTGTATACTCATTAAGCTAATCTCGCTGCCATCTGGTCAGTGGCTGCGACTAATGCATCAATCATTTGCTCGCCGATAGCCACATGCCCCGCTTGGTTTAAAATACGATATTCAGCATGAGGCAATGCTTTAGCTAAGCTAAAGCCTGCAGCCATGGGGCACACAAAATCATGCTGTCCATGCACAATAATGATGGGCGTTTCCTGTAAAATGGCGCAATTATCCAGTACTTGGTTTTCCCGAATAAAGTAATGATGACGTGCATAGTTAAGTTCCATTTTAACTTGCGCAACCATTTTTTGAGTCATACGTTCAGGGATTTGTTCTGCTTGGTAATCGGCTCCTAAAGCAACTTGTGAACTCCATTGCATCCATGCTTTAGTCACACGGCGGATGGCTATTTCATCAGCTCCCCATAAGGTTTCATAGAGTAGTTCAATGTTGCATTCCGGCAAGCTATCCAATAAACATTGATATTGTGCTGGGTAAAGGTGGCTGGCACCGTCACGGACAAACCAGTCCAAATCTTGTTGACGCGCCAAAAATACCCCGCGAATAATAATGCCTGATACATAGGAGCTAAATTTCTGTGCGTATAGTAATGCTAAAGTGCTGCCCCAAGAGCCGCTAAACAGTAGCCATTGACGGATATTTAATTGCTGGCGAATAGCTTCCATATCATTAATTAAATATTGCGTGCTATTATTTTTTAATTCACCAAAAGGGAGTGATTGGCCACAGCCGCGTTGGTCAAATAAAATAATATGATATTTTTCCGGGTTAAAAAAACTCCGCTGACTGGGGCGGGTTCCTGAGCAAGGGCCGCCATGTAAAAATACCACAGGTATTCCTTCAGGATTGCCTGATTGCTCGACAAAAACCGAGTGTTTGCTTTCTGTTTCCAGAAAAAAGCTATGAAAGGGTTCAATATCGGGGTACAGCGACTTCATGTTACATTTATCTCCGGTTTTAGCATTATTTTGTGTACATTTTAAGGGTAGATACAAAAACCTAAACTTTACGTAGCCCGTATAGAGCTTGCGGAATGTGGGAAAAATCGCATGCATTCCATAAGCTTCAAAATTCTACACCTTGTTCGGCCTTAATACCTTGTGCATAGGCATGTTTAATTTTAGTCATTTCAGTAACAGTATGCGCTGCGGCAATTACTTCAGGCGCAGCATTACGTCCAGTTAATACCAAGTGCATCCAAGGTGGTTTTTGTTCGCTAATAAAATCGGCAATTTCCTGGCCGGCAATCCAGTTATAGCCACAACAATAATTAATTTCGTCTAATAACACAAAATCAAATTCTTGCGATAAAATTTTGGCTTTACTAAATTCCCAGATTTCTCTACTGGTTTTAATGTCCTGTTCCGGGTTTTTAGTATCCCAAGTGAAGCCGTCGCCTAAAACATGCCATTCGATATTATCGAAACGTTCAGCTGCTTTTTGTTCGCCTGTTTGCCATTTCCCCTTAATATATTGGATAACACATACATTCATCCCCCAACCTGCGGCACGAAACACCATGCCTAGGGCACTGGATGATTTACCTTTGCCTTCGCCGGTATTAACCAGCACGATGCCTTGGCGATTTTCTCTTGTTTTCATTTAATTTCCACTAAACCACTGAGTAATAATATCTGGCGCGCTGGCAAAATACCAATGGATATAAGATGCACGCACATTTTTAAAGCGGATGCCGCTATCGCCTCTGCTGACCTGAAAACAAGTCTCCATGGGGCGCGTCATTTCGCGTACAGAATGATGAAATTCATGCCCTTTTATTCCAGAAGTATCTTCTCGATAGCCTAATGACGCTAGCTTGGTTTGCATTGTCGAGCGATAAGGTAATATATTGGCCATTGGCCATTGCTGTGTATTATGGTCTATTAATGTCTCACCTAATAACATGGCTCCCCCACATTCGGCTAATACAGGTTTGTCGGCAGCAATAAAATTTTGCAGAGATTGCCAGGTAGCCGAGTGAGATAGTTGTTCGGCAAATAATTCTGGGTAGCCTCCCGGTAACCATAGGGCATCAGTATCTTCCGGTATTGGATCCCCTGCAACAGGTGAAAAGAACAATAACTCTGCGCCTTGTTGTTGTAAAAAATCCAGATTAGCAGGGTAAATAAAGCAACAAGCGGCATCACGGGCGATTGCTATTTTCTTATGTTGTAATAATGTTGGTTTGACTGCGCTGTTTTGTGAGGTAAATATAACATCAGCAAATAAATCTACGAAATCAGGCTGCTCAATATGCAAATAGGGTAAGAGCTCTGGTAACGGAACCTCGGAGGGTTGCATTAAGCCTAAATGCCGTTCGGGTAATATGGGGGCATTTTTAGCAAGCCAAGCAACCAGTGGCGGTTGTTTGTGCTCTAGTAAGGCGCTGGCTAATAAGCTGGCGTGGTGTGCGCTGCCCACTCGATTGGCGATAATACCGACAATGTTGACTCCCATTTGTGTGGCATAAGTACAAAAACCGCTGACTAAAGGCACTATCGTACCACTCATGCCTTTTGCATCGACGACTAAAAAAACGGGTGTTTGTAATACTTTTGCCAGTTCTGCACTAGAACCACTGCCGCCGACACCCGAGCGTCCATCAAATAAACCCATTACCCCTTCAATTAAGGCAATATCAGTATGCGTAGCTTGTTGTGCTAAGAGTTCCTGACTGGTTTCTGTGCCAATCATGCGGGTATCCAAATTATAAGACACTTTGTTGGTAATGGCTTGGTGCCATAAAGGGTCTAAAAAATCAGGGCCTGCTTTAAATGCCGTTATATTGTGTTGTTGTGCTTGTAAATATTGTAATAATGCCAGCATGGCCGTGGTTTTGCCACAGCCTGATTGGGTGCCGGCTAAGAGTGCTATTTGCATTGATGTTATGTATGAAAATATTTTAGGAGTAGGGGCGGTATTGCAGATTAAACAATCTATATTTTAATTAATGGGTTAACACAATTTGCTTGTCCATAAATTGCTGCAAAGCCTCTAAAGCGGAGTCTTGGTGTGAATCATTTAATTGTCCAGATAATACGGTCGCTAAAAAATCAGCAACAGAACTGGGTTCTTTATCTTGCAGCGTTTGTAATAAGTGAAAGCTCATGGGGGATAGTTCAACGAATTTCACTAGATCTTCAGCATCACGGTAGACCACCAAATAGCTTGCTTGTGCAGGTGGTTCAGTGGGTAAATAATCAGGTGAGATTTTATGTACCGGGTATTGGTAAGCAAGCAGCCAGCATAATGGCGATAAGCTAATGTGTTGTGCTAGCTGAATATTTTGCTTTACAGGTATGTTGGGTAAATTATCTTGGCTAATAGAGAGTGCCATTTCTACCCATTCGTAATGTGCCAATTCCAGCATGAAGGGGTAATCACCAGAAATTTCTGCACGTTCATTTTGTAAATACAGAATAAATTCTTCCGGAATTTCAGAAAAATAGGGAGTGGAACTGTGGTGATTTGCAAAGAAGTCTTGTGCGAGTTGTTGCCATTGACTATCGCTTGAAATTTGCTTTAGTACAGGAAAATTACTGGCTAAGAAACCTTCGACATTATTAAAAAATAACTCACGATACATTTGCATACGTTTTGGGTCTACATCTGTAGGTCGTGGGTTACTTGTCGGATTGCGTATGTAGGCTGAAAATTCAGCTTGCTTGGCTTTAAAATCGACTTTATGCGGAAAGTTGCTCATTATGAGATTGCCATGCGTTTTGGATAGATTGAATCGTGCTGACTTCGCGTTGTAGTTCGGCGACGCTGGGAATATTAAAATCCCGCTCTAGTAGTGTTGGGAATACACCATAGAGTTGGTAGGCTTTGCCTAATAATTGCCAGACAGGATCAATAACTTCAGCACCATGAGTGTCCACCAGAAAATTTTCAGCTTCGACATAATGGCCGGCAATATGTGCATAACTAATGCGCTCGGCTGGTATGGATTGTAAAAATTGTTCGGCATCGTATTGGTGGTTGACGCTGTTGACGTAGATATTATTAAGGTCTAGCAATACATCGCAATCCGCTTCAGCAATCACCGCGTTAAAAAAGTCTATTTCAGACATTTCTTGGCCAGGGGCTGCGTAATAAGACACATTTTCAATTGCAATTTTTTGTTCCAAAATATCTTGTACACGTTGGATGCGCTTCGCTACATGCTGTACCGCTTCGGATGTAAAGGGGATGGGCATTAGGTCATAAAGGTGACCGTCGTTGCTACAGTAACTTAAATGTTCACTATAGAATTTGATTTGATGTTGTTGCATGAAGCTTTTTAAGTTTCTGACAAAGTCCTCGTCTAATGGGTCAGTACTGCCAATGGATAAGGAGAGTCCATGACATATAAAAGCGTGGCGTTCGGTCATGGCTCGAAATTGTTTGCCCAATTTACCGCCTATCGTCATCCAGTTTTCAGGCGCAACTTCATAAAAACTGACATTTTGTAACGGTGTGCTGATCGTCTCTTCAATAAAAGAGCGGCGTAAGCCAAGGCCAGCACCATGAACCAGATTTTGGGTATGTTGCATGATTATTCCTAAACGAAGTAAGGTTGAGCATTATTATAACGGTTCTATTTTTTTGCTTCTAGTGCTTACTATGTAGATGACGATAAATAGATAAGTAGGCATTTAAGGAAAATAATTAGCAACTAAGGAATGGAGGCAATTGGTCGAGTCCGACCCTAATGCCGCTACCAGTCAGAGGTCAAGTAATTGAATATCAACAAAAAAGG
>CAZXJK010000206.1:0-5451 GCA_964640895.1 uncultured Methylomonas sp. | reverse complement strand
AAAATTAGATTAGGTTTAGATATGATTCGCGCAGGTATTGTAGGCGGCACAGGTTATACAGGAGTGGAGTTGCTCCGGATTTTGGCATTGCATGATGAAGTTGAAGTTGCTGTGGTAACTTCGCGTTCCGATGATGGCATGCGTGTTGATGCTTTGTACCCAAGTTTACGTGGTAGTATTGATGTGTGCTTTACCAAGCCGGATGTAAATTCGTTAGCGAGTTGTGATGTGGTGTTTTTTGCTACGCCAAATGGTACGGCGATGTTAATGGCAGAGCAGTTATTGGCAAAAAATGTCAAAGTAATTGATTTGTCAGCTGATTTTCGCATTAAAGATGCGGTTGAATGGGCAAAATGGTACGGCATGGAGCATGCTTGTCCTGAGCTAATTGCGGATGCCATTTATGGATTGCCTGAAATAAACCGCAGTAAAATTAAAGGCGCAAGTCTTATTGCATGTCCAGGTTGTTACCCTACTGCTGTGCAGTTAGGTTTTTTGCCTCTCATTGAGCAAGGGCTAGTGGATGTCGAGCATTTAATTGCAGATGTTAAGTCAGGTGTTAGTGGGGCAGGGCGTAAAGCTGCCGTGGCTTCTTTAATGAGTGAAACGGGTGAGAGTTTTAAGGCTTATGCGGCATTGGGGCATCGGCATTTGCCGGAAATTTGCCAAGGCTTAGCAGCTGTGGCAGAGCAATCGGTCGGTTTAACTTTTGTACCGCATTTAGTGCCTATGATTCGAGGCATACAAGCAACGCTATATGCGCAATTGAAAACTGACTCGGCGGCACAGTTGCAGGCATTGTATGAAAAGCGTTATGCCAATGAAATATTTGTTGATGTCTTGCCTGCTGGTGTACACCCCGATACACGTAATGTTAGAGGCAGCAATAATTGCCAAATATCGGTGCTAGTTCCGCAAGGAGGCGATATGGTAGTGGTGCTTTCGGTGATTGATAATTTGGTTAAAGGTGCAGCAGGGCAAGCGGTGCAGAATATGAACTTGATGTTTGCATTTAATGAGCAGCAGGGTTTGCAAACAATAGCCTTATACCCATAAATCTTGACTAAAATGCTTGGTATAGTCATAATCATGCGATAACAATTACTTAGGGGGTATTTATATGGCTGAGCCAATTATTTTTAGTGATAGTGCGGCAAAAAAAGTCGGTGCTTTAATTGCGGAAGAAGGCAATGATAATTTGAAATTGCGTGTGTATATTTCAGGTGGCGGTTGCTCAGGCTTTCAATATGGCTTTACTTTTGATGAAGAAGTTGCCGAAGATGATACGCAGGTAGAGAATGACGGTGTGACGGTGTTAGTTGATTCAATGAGTATTCAGTATTTGACTGGAGCTGAAATTGATTACAAAGAAGACCTTTCAGGTGCTCAGTTTGTGATTCGTAACCCTAATGCAACCACTACTTGTGGTTGTGGATCTTCGTTCTCTGTTTAATTAAACCCTTAAATTAGATTTTTTGGTAAAGCCAAAAAATCTAATTTCTGCAACCAAGCTAGATAATAATGCACGTGCATTAAGCTTGATATATCCCGCCTAAAATTACCGCCTCATTTGCACCCGTTGCTTCGGGTAAGTTTCCTGTTAATCCGACTAATGTCTGTTTGGCTAGCCAAGCAAAAGCCATTGCTTCTATTTGGTCGGGCGGTGCGCCAATAGCATCGGTCGAATTGACATCTATATTTAGTAGCTGCTTTAACGAATTTAGCAGTACCTGGTTATGAGTGCCGCCGCCACAAAGGAAAACTTGTTCTGTATTCGGGGCAAATTTATTGATTGCTTCTGCAATGGGTTCTGTTGTTAGCTGGCATAAAGTGCGTTGTATATCCTCAGGAGCATAATTAGGGGTAGTGCGTAATTTTTCAGATAACCATGCCGCTGAAAAATATTCGGTACCTGTGCTTTTGGGCGGTAGTAAGGAAAAATAAGGATCGTCTTTTAAGGCTTTAAGCAGAACCGTTTTGATGTTGCCGGTTGCTGCCCATGTGCCATTATGGTCGTAAGCTCTATTTTTATGTGTCACTATCCAGTGATCCATAAGGGTATTTCCTGGCCCTGTGTCGAAACCTTGAGTTTTTTTGTTGGTGTCTTTGGGTAAAATGGTAATGTTGGCAATGCCGCCAATATTAACGATGACTCTATTAGTGTTATCGGAATGAAACATAGCATGATGAAATGCAGGTACTAATGGTGCGCCTTGCCCGCCAGCAGCAATATCTTTACGGCGGAAATCAGCTATGGTGGTAATCCCTGTTTTTTGGCTAATAATATTAGGGTCGCCAATTTGCAAGGTGAAAGGGTGAGCTATGTTGGGTGAGTGTTGAATGGTTTGGCCGTGGCTACCAATGGCTTTTATGTCGCGTGCATTAATTTTTGTTTGTGCTAATAGCGTTAAACAAGCTTCGGCGTAGAGTGAGCCTAGTTGCGTATCTAGTGCGCCGTACTCTAATAAAGAAATAGGCCGATCAATATTGCATAGCTTAAGTATTTTTTGCTTAATTTCTGCTGTATAGGCTTGATAGTAAAAGTGGATAAGCTCTATTTTATTATCTGTAAAGCTATACAGGCCGGCATCAATGCCATCAAGACTAGTGCCGGACATAAGGCCTATGTAATATTCATTAGTCATTTAGTTGAACGCTGCTAGCAACTTCAGTGGAGCCAAGTTGTTCTAATTGGCTGAGTAATGATTTAGACTGTGCTAAAAAATCCTCTTTGTATTTAGCTTTGATAGGGCTGGCATTCGGTAATTTTACTGTTAATGGATTGCGATGTACGCCGTTGACGCGGAACTCATAATGTAAGTGATTGCCTGAGGCGAGTCCGGTTTTGCCAACAAAGCCTATGACTTGGCCTTGGTAAATATGTGAGCCAACTCGCAAGCCTCTTATGAACGTGGACATATGTGCATATAGGGTGCTGTAGCGTTGGCCGTGCTGGATTATAATGACATTGCCGTAGCCGCCTTTGCGACCACGAAAAATAATTTTGCCATCTCCGGTAGATTTGATTGGTGTGCCTCGGCCAGCCGCATAATCAACACCTTTGTGCGCGCGAATGCGGTTTAAAACCGGGTGTTTACGTCTTAAGTTAAAATGCGAACTAATGCGTGCAAAGTCGATAGGCGTGCGTAGGAATTCTTTACGCATGCTGTTGCCTTCAGGTGAATAGTAGTTAACTTTTCCGGATGCGTCTTGGTATCTAATGGATTTAAAATGGTGGTCACGGTTAAGGAATTCGGCTGCTAAGATATTGCCCATGCCTATAAGTTGGCCATCAATATAAAGCTTCTCATAAATAACGGCGAACTTATCGCCATCACGAATGCTATGCGCAAAGTCTATATCCCATGCAAATATATTTGTTAATTGCATAATGGTCTTGTCAGAAAGCCCTGCATTTTTACCATCAATAAATAGAGAAGTATGGATAGTGCCTGATGCGCTGGCAATTTTTGGAGTTGCTTCTTTGATAAGGTGCTCCACTTTAAAATTACCATCATCAAGGCGTGTTGCCTTGAGCTTGTCGTAGCTGTTTTTCTTGTAAATTAAGTGGCTGAGCTGGCCGGAAATATTATGCCCAATCATTAATGACTTACCAGAGCGTATACTGGCAAATTGAGAGCTAATATCGTTTGCGTGTACAATTTTATGAAGGTCGGACTTGCTGAGTTTGTTTTTGGCAAAGATGACGGAAAGGCTTTCCCCTGATTTTATTTTGTGCTCTTGCCATACGGTAGAAAAGCTTTGCATGCTATGTGCTTCAGGTTTTTCGGGTACAGGGAGAGTAGAGATGCTTGCTAAGTCATCACTAATAACGGTATTTAATGCGTCACTTGGTTCTAGTGCATCGATTGTTGCCGCAATATCAGGGATGGTAAGTGTTATGTTTTCTGGAGTAAGTTGCTCGGGATCTGGGCTAAAGAATGCATAGCTTGCCGTGGCAATGATTGCGCTGCAAATACCTATTAGTAAGGGGTTTTGGTGTTTTTTGTTGGTGTTTTCGGGTGGGTTAGTGGATTGAAATAATTCGTTTTGATATTGCATTTACAGATTATAAGGTGTTTTTTTTGCCAATGACTAATTATATTACGGCAAAATAGTTATGAAAAAGACTAATAATAAGATTTACAAAGATTTTAATAATAAATAGTACAAAAGGTGAAGAAATTGCAAGAAGATGTATTGGCGCAACTAAAGCGTGGGACGGATGAAATTTTAGTTGAAGCAGAGCTGCTTAAGAAATTAGCTGAGGGGCGACCATTGCGTATTAAGGCTGGTTTTGATCCTACGGCACCAGATTTGCACCTAGGACATACTGTATTAATTAATAAATTAAAGCAATTTCAAGATCTAGGTCATGAAGTGCTTTTCTTAATAGGTGACTTTACTGGCATGATTGGCGATCCAACGGGCAAGAATGTGACCCGTAAGCCATTAACTAAAGAGCAGGTTATTGAAAATGCTAAGAGTTATCAGGAGCAAGTTTTTAAAATTCTAGATCCTGATAAAACACAAATAATGTTTAATTCAGAATGGATGAATGCCATGTCGTCAGCTGATTTAATTCAATTGGCTGCAAAGCATACTGTTGCGCGTATGTTGGAGCGTGATGATTTTAATAAGCGCTATAAAGGTGGGAAGCCAATTGCAATTCATGAGTTTTTATATCCATTAATACAGGGTTATGATTCGGTTGCAATGAAGGCTGATGTAGAGCTGGGTGGAACTGACCAAAAGTTCAATCTATTGGTAGGCAGGCAATTGCAAGAGCATTATGGTATGAAGCCGCAAGTGGTTATGACTATGCCGATCCTAGAAGGGTTAGATGGCGTGCAAAAAATGTCAAAGTCTTTAAATAACTATATAGGTATATCGGATGAACCGAAGGATATGTTCGGTAAGATCATGTCGATTTCTGATGAATTAATGTGGCGTTATTTTGAATTATTGAGTTTTAGACCTATGCAAGAGATTGCGGAATGGGAAAAAGAATGTAAGGAAGGCACTAACCCACGTAACTATAAAGTAAAGCTTGCTCAAGAGATTATTGCTAGATTTCATGATGAAGCAGCTGCGATAAAAGCGCTGGAAGATTTTGAAGCGCAATTTAAGCATGGTGCGATTCCAGACGATATTCCTGAAATTGAGTTGGTGGCTACGGACGGGGGTTATAGATTGGCATCTTTATTAAAAGATGCAGGCCTTACCTCGGGTACGTCGGATTCAAATCGGATGGTAAAGCAAGGTGCTGTAAAAATTGATGGTGAAAAAATATCGGATACAAAGCTAGTAATTGCAACGGGTGCGGAGCATGTATTTCAAGTGGGTAAAAGAAAGTTCGCAAAAGTTAAGATAAAGGCTTGACGGAGAATGATGTGGAGGTATAATAGCCAGCTCTTCAACGCTAACGCAATGAAGGGCAGGGTTTTCAGG
>CAZXJK010000205.1:0-5468 GCA_964640895.1 uncultured Methylomonas sp. | reverse complement strand
TCTATTGTCAGCCCGTCATTGCGGTGAAGACCGCAATCCACGGTTGAAACATCGTTTTATCGTAAATGGATACTGGTCTTCACCAGTATGACGAACGTGGGTTTTCTTAATAATCAAAGCGTTAGAGCTTAATTCAACGGCATTGAGCCACCACCACCCCTGTTTTATGCTGTTTTGTATTTGGCAGTAGAGCTACACAAAATAGCTATATATCCTTCAGTTCAGTTGTTACATCCATATTTTGTGCACGATGGCGTAGCATGTGATCCATTAACGTGATTGCAAGCTGTGCTTCACAAATCGGCGTTGCACGAATTCCTACGCAAGGGTCATGTCTACCTTTCGTTATTATCTCCACAGCTTCACCTTTTAGGTTTACCGTTTTTCCCGGTAATCGTAAACTGGATGTTGCTTTAAATGCCGTATTCACAACAATCTCTTGCCCTGAAGATATGCCACCCAAAATCCCACCTGCGTTATTACCAATAAAACCATCTATGGTAATTTCATCACGGTGTACCGTGCCTTTTTGAGTGATTGATTCAAAACCAGCGCCAATTTCTACACCCTTGGCCGCGTTAATGCTCATCATCGAGTGCGCAATATCCGCATCCAAACGATCAAAAATGGGCTCGCCTAATCCTGGTGGAACACCTGTGGCAATCGTCGTGATTTTTGCACCTACAGATTCACCCTCTTTTCGTAAAGCATCCATATAGTTTTCCATCTCTGATACTTTACTTGCATCAGGACAAAAGAACGGATTATTGGCAATTTCTGTCCAATCAACGGTTTCTGCTTTTATTGGACCTAATTGGGATAAATAACCCTTAACTTCTATACCATACCGTTCTTTCAAATATTTTTTAGCAACACCGCCTGCTGCAACACGCATTGCCGTTTCACGTGCTGATGAGCGCCCGCCACCGCGATAGTCACGAAAGCCGTATTTTTTATAATAAGTGTAATCAGCATGACCGGGACGAAAACGATCCATGATTTCAGAATAATCTTTCGAGCGCTGATCGGTATTATGAATAATCATCGCGATCGGTGTGCCCGTTGTTTTACCTTCAAACACACCTGATAAAATTTCTACTTGGTCTAATTCGCGTCGCTGTGTTGTATGGCGACTCGTACCTGGTTTACGACGATCTAGATCCCCTTGAATATCACTTTCTGACAATTCCATCCCAGGAGGACAGCCATCAACAATACAACCAATTGCTGGACCATGACTTTCGCCAAAAGAAGTCACTGTAAATAATTTTCCGTAGGTATTTCCTGACATATTAAGCTCTAATCACGTATAAATAGGGTTCTAACGATCAATTATACCTGTTTTAAAAACACACCCCCCCTGTTTTTGCCACTTTTGTACGGACTTTAGCGATATTTAGACAACTAAACTGACCTTTAAAGCGTAGTTATCAGTTATATTCTATTATTCACCATTACAACTAATTCACCTATTGCAACTTACGGACAAGAAGCATGAAACAATTCCTAGCTTTTATTTTTATAATCTCAACTTTCTATGCCAGTGCCAATCAGCTAAAAAATAATTCATCACCCTATTTAGCCTTACACGGCAATGACCCTGTAAACTGGATGGAATGGGGAAAACCCGCACTCGATAAAGCAAAAAAAGAAAATAAATTACTCTTTGTATCGGTCGGCTATTTTTCCTGCCATTGGTGTCACGTAATGCAACGTGAGAGCTATGCCGATAAAGGCATTGCCAAGTTGCTTAATAAAAATTACATTTCGATAAAAGTAGACCGCGAATTAAACCCCGTGCTTGATAAGCGCTTAATTGAATTTGTACAAGTCACCAATGGAACCGCAGGCTGGCCTTTAAATGTGTTTATAACGCCTGATGGCTATCCGCTCGTTGGCGCGACTTATATGCCACGCAAACATTTTTCTAATGTGCTTAAGCAGCTTGATAAAAAATGGAAAACGGAAGAAAAATCTTTAAACGCTCAAGCAAAAGACATGAGTAAAACGCTTATCTCCATGCTTGAAAAACAAGAAATGCCTGTCGATACATCAAAAATAAAAGAACTTTCGGACCGCTTTGTAGACGTTGCCATGAAATATGCCGATACCCTGCAAGGTGGCTTTGGGCAGCAACGTAAATTCCCTCAAATTCCGCAACTTTGGGCTTTGCTAAAATTAAATAAAACCAAAAAGAATAAAGAGGCGGATGAGTTTCTCAATTTAACATTAAAACAAATGGCGCAACAAGGTCTGCACGATGAATTAGCGGGCGGATTTTATCGCTACACCACCGACCCCGATTGGGAAACGCCCCACTTTGAAAAAATGCTCTACACCAATGCGATGATGCCGTTGTTATATTTTGATGCGGCCGATCAATACAATAATGAATCATACCGCCAAGTAGCACTCGAGACTTTAATGTTCTTAAACGATGAGATGCTCGGGCACAGTAATGCCTTCATCGCCAGCCTTTCAGCTGTTGATAATAAAGATCAAGAAGGGGGTTACTATTTATGGCAACAAGCCGAACTGAAGAAGATATTAAGCGCTCAAGAATTAAAAATGGCGAACTTATACTGGAACCTTAATCGCGCCAATGAATTTCCCGCAGGGAATTTACCTCGTCAAGTATTGAGTGTTGCCGAGCTATCAAAAAAGTTAGACATCACTCCCTCACAAGCCATTCAAGATATCGCCAAGTTAAAGCAAAAGCTAAAATCCCACCGTAATAAAACACGGGTGATACCACGGGATACCAAATTACTTGCAGGCATGAATGGCTTAACACTCGCTGCCTTTTCTCGTGGTTTAGCTTATGATGAATCGTTAAAACCAACGGGCGAAAAACTAGCACAATTTTTAATGAGTTTGTGGGATGGGGAAAAACTACGCCGCTCAGCGGCTAATGATAAAACAGGAACTTTATATGATTATGCGGCTGTATCTTGGGGTTTGATGAAGTGGGGGCAAGCATCTAAAGATCCACAAGCCATAAAAGTAGCAACCGCGATTGCAACAACGGCATGGGATAGATTTTATATTAATGAAATCTGGATAGAAGACCCTGATAGCTTATTGCCGCAGGGTGTAAAACAAGCACATATTTCTGATAGTGCTTTAATTTCTGCTGAGGCGCTTTTGTTAGAAGCTAGCACGCTTACTAAAGACCCTACATTATTAAAACGCGTAAGTTCTGTTTTGAATAATATAACGCGATCTATAGAAACAGATGTTTATGCGTTTGCTTCTCTTTTAGCTTTGTAAAAACCAAAAAAAAGCCTGTTAAATAAATAACAGGCTTTTTATAAACCAATATTTTTTATAATGGGTCAGTACATAAAGTCGCAAACCCATAAGGACTAGCTTCATTTGGTACACCATTCGTTACACTTCCAACATCTGCAGCTAATATTGGTAGAATAATACTAGTACTCTCAACAAACTCCGTACCTTCACTTTGAATCGATACGGTAATAAGTTGCTTTGACCATAATGCCGTATTCTTAGGATAAACAAGCTTAAGTTTTACAAGACCATTAACATCAGATTTATTAGAACCATCGATATTAATATTAGCATCATGCGTAGGTTCAAGCCTATTGTTGCTATTATCATCTTCAAACTCATCGAGGTGTGCATTATTATTAAGATCTTCTGAAGGACACTCTGGTGCTGTAATATTTTGAGCCCACTTATCAGCCTCGCCATCTCCATCGGTATCAATAGTCTGCATATAACCTTTGTAATAATGCGTTGGTTTTATAGTTACCGAAACTTCTTTATCCTTAACGGGACGACCTGCATTGTCTGTAACAAAAACTGAAAAATCCTTTTGATACTGTGTTCCATTTGCGCTTATCAAATGATCAAAACCTAACACTATTCGTGTAGCCTCACCACCCACTGTCAAATAAATTATATCATCAGGTACTGTTGTATCATTTTGAATCGATGTTGTTATTACCACACCATTTTCTCCGCTTGAAGAACTACCTGCAGAATATGATACCGAAGCTCTACCCAAAGAATCTGTGACTGCTGTTGATGCACTTAAAGAACCAGAACCACCAGCGGCATTAAAAGTAACTGTTTTTCCCTTTACAAAGTTACCATCTACATCCGTGATTTTTGCAATGATTGTACTTGATCCATCTATAGGTATTAATGATGGGTCTGCTTGTGAATTTAAATATTTAGGTGTTGTAGCAATAAACTCTCTTGTCATACTAGTAGATAAACCACTTGAAACACTGGTAGCGGTGATAATAGTCTCTCCCGCTCGATCGGACGTAATTGTAAATGATGCTTTACCAGCACCTGCACTTCCTGTTGTTACTTTCGTATTAGATACCGTACCTCTCGTTGCACTAATTAGTATTTCTTCTCCGGCTGATTGTGGCGCACCAGAAACTTTCCATTCAAAATTAATTGTTTCCGGAGTGTTGATAACGATATCACTAGTATTACCACTTAATGTGAACTCATCTGGAGAAATTGCTACGATTTTATTATAGCTCGCCCCAAGAACACTAACCGTAAGAGTGTCATTGCCCCCTGAGCTTGCCGTATAATCAAATGCTATTTCTCCATTTACATCTGTTGTACTTATAATGCTTATATTTCCATTTGCTGATGTTAAATCCACGCTTGCACCAACAATTGGCTGATTTCCACTATCTTTAAGTTTAAGAATAAAACCAGCTGTTGTACCAAAACCAATTGCTTCTGGTCCGTTAATAACAACCGTTGTGCCAACTACAGACACTGCTTTTACAGTTGATGACTTCGTACCAGATTCTGCTCTTATATATAACTGTCTATTAGCTTTAGAACCAGGATTAAGATCCGCTTGCACAACTGAACCAACAGTTTTTATATTATCAATATAAGCATCACCCGCTGTAGATGTTGCATTTGCATCCGAATAAATACTAAAAGATATATCTGCCCCATCAATTGCAGTACTACCATCTTTTGCGATGGCTTTAAGAATTAATGGTGTTGCTCCATCTGATCCTACTTGGCTGTTAGCAGACAAGCTGATTGAACTAACCTCCACGGTGGTGCCACCACCATTACCCACACCATTACCACCACCCACACCTTTAGAACCAAATTCACCACCACCACAGGCAGCCAATGAAATTGCAAGTGCAATTGGCGTAATTAATTTAATTAGTTTTATTGGATATGACATCAGATGAGCCCTTCTTATTTATTGTTATTTAGGTTTTATCTTTGTAATTAGAAATGTTTTTATTTTTATAATTGTGCTTATTCTAATTTTTATACCGCTTTTCTGTCAAGAAATGCCACCTAATATCAGACTAATGGTATGACATGATGCAAATAAAGACATTTAGCCTGTATTAATTACTTTTAATTGAGACCTTGCATGAGGTCTCAATTTCCAAGTTAATCTGATAATTGAGCCTTTTTTAAAAAAGAACCGCTCAATCGTT
>CAZXJK010000204.1:0-5529 GCA_964640895.1 uncultured Methylomonas sp. | reverse complement strand
ATTTTCACAATTAAAAGTTGTTTGAGATTTGCGAGGAGGACGGGTTGCACCCTTACTGAACTCGTCCTAAGAGATGCGCACCAATCCCTTTTAGCAACGCGCTTACGTATTGAAGATATGTTGCCGATTTGTGAGAAATTAGATTAAATTGGTTATTGGTCTCTGGAAACTTGGGGTGGTGCAACATTTGATTCTTGTATTCGCTATTTGGGTGAAGACCCTTGGGAGCGTTTGCGCTTGTTAAAAGCGGCAATGCCCAATACTCGCCAGCAAATGTTGTTTCGAGGGCAGAATATTTTAGGTTATAGGCACTATGCAGATGATGTTGTTGATAAATTTGTAGAGCGTGCAGCTATAAATGGTATTGATGTCTTTCGCGTTTTTGATGCGATGAATGATATGCGTAATATCGAGCATGCCATTAAGGCGGTATTAACAACGGATGCCCATGCACAAGGCACCATTGCTTATACTATTAGCCCAGTACATACTATGGATACATGGGTGGCACTAGGCAAGCAAGTTGAAGATATGGGCGCACATTCGCTGTGCATTAAAGATATGTCGGGCTTATTAACGCCTTATGTTTCATATGAGTTGGTGTCTAAACTGAAAGCTACTTTGGATATTCCTATTCATATGCAATGTCATGCAACCACTGGTTTCAGTGTTGGTGCAACCATTAAAGCGATTGATGCCGGTATTGATAATGTTGATACGGCTATTTCTTCAATGAGTATGACTTATGGTCATAGTGCAACAGAAACAATTGTTGCGAGTTTAGAAGGGCACGAGCGTGATACAGGTTTAGATTTAGAAAAACTTGAAGAAGTTGCCGCTTATTTTCGTGGTGTGCGTGCTAAATATGCTCAGTTTGAAGGGAGCTTGAGAGGGGTTGATGGGCGCATCATCGTTGCACAAGTGCCTGGTGGCATGTTGACTAATATGGAAAACCAGCTAAAAGAGCAAGGTGCAGCGGATAAATTTGATGAAGTATTAAAAGAGATTCCACGAGTACGTGAGGATTTAGGTTTTATACCTTTAGTAACACCCACTTCGCAAATTGTGGGTACGCAAGCAGTACTCAATATTTTGGCTGGTGAGCGTTATAAAAATATCAGTAAAGAAACCGCAGGGGTATTAAAAGGTTTATATGGGCATACGCCAGCACCAGTAAATGCTGAGTTACAAGCGCGTGTTTTAGATGGTGAAGAGCCAATTACTTGCCGTCCTGCTGATTTAATTGAACCTGAAATGGATGCTTTGATTGCAGAAGTGCAAGAAAAAGCGAAAGCAGAAGGGGTGACGCTTTCTGAGCATGTTGAAGAAGATGCGTTAATTAATGGTTTATTTGTGCAGATTGGTTGGAAATTCTTAGCTAATCGTGGCAACCCTGATGCATTTGAGCCAGCGCCAGATCCGGAAGCCTTTGCTGCCGCGAATGCGCCTAAAGATACAGCAGTTGAAAGTTATACTGTTAATGTTAATGGTCAAAACTTTAATGTTGCCGTTGGCCCAGGTGGTGAGAACTTGTCTATTGCTACTTCTGCACCCGTTGCTTCAGGTGCTGCACCTGTTGCCAGTAGTGGGGTCGTTGTTGAGTCACCCTTAGCAGGAAATATTTTTAAAGTACTCGTCAGTCCTGGTAGTGTGGTTGCTGAAGGTGATATCGTATTGATTATGGAAGCAATGAAAATGGAAACGGAAGTTCACTTCAAAGTTGCCGGAACTGTTAGTGCAGTCAATGTTAAAGAAGGTGATGCCGTTGCTGTCGGGGATATTTTAGTTTCCTTGTAGTCGATTATCACTCACAAGTATCTTCACCCATGTATTGATTTGGTTTTAATACATGGGAATTCTTTTTAAATACAATAACAATAAAGAGACGTTCTATGGAAAATCTCACTCGCTTATGGGAAAGCACAGGAATATATAATTTCGAAGGCCCACAACTCGTTATGGTGGGTGTTGGCTTCTTATTGCTTTTTCTTGCCATTAAAAAAGGCTTTGAGCCTCTACTATTAGTACCCATTGGTTTCGGTGCCGTTTTAAGTAATATTCCGATTGCAGGTATTGCAGAGCCAGGTGGTATCTTGTATTACCTATATGAAGGTATTAAAACCGGCATATTTCCCTTATTAATTTTTATGGGTGTGGGCGCAATGACGGATTTCGGTCCTATGCTTGCTAACCCTAAAACCTTACTATTAGGTGCTGCTGCCCAGTTTGGTATTTTTACCACGCTATTAGGTGCCTTAGCATTGAACATGATTCCAGGTATAGAGTTCTCCATGTCTGATGCCGCTGCGATTGCAATTATTGGTGGAGCAGATGGGCCGACAGCCATTTATGTGGCCTCCAAGTTAGCACCGGATTTATTAGGTGCGATTGCAGTAGCTGCCTATTCTTATATGGCATTGGTTCCGTTGATTCAGCCACCTATTATGCGTGCGCTGACCACCGAAGCAGAGCGTAGTATTGTTATGACGCAATTACGTCATGTCGGTAATGCTGAGAAAATCGTTTTCCCTTTAATGCTATTAATTTTATGTACATTACTGTTACCTTCAGCAGCACCACTAGTGGGTATGTTCTGTTTAGGTAACTTAATGAGTGTGTGTGGCGTGGTAGAACGTTTAAGCAAAACTTCACAAAATGAACTAATTAATATCGTGACTATTTTCTTAGGGCTTGCTGTAGGTTCTAAAATGAGTGCTGACCAGTTCTTGCAAGCAACTACTTTAGGTATTTTAGTTTTAGGTGCGATTGCATTCTGTATTGGTACCGCATCAGGTGTATTAATGGCTAAGGTCATGAATAAATTTAGCGATACACCGATCAACCCATTAATTGGTGCGGCAGGCGTTTCTGCGGTACCGATGGCTGCTCGAGTAGCCAATAAAGTTGGGCTGGAAAGTAACCCACATAACTTTTTATTAATGCATGCCATGGGGCCGAATGTGGCTGGGGTGATAGGCTCGGCGGTTGCTGCTGGGGTCTTGTTAAGTCTGGTGAATTAGCGATATAGATATTTAAATATTGGTAAGAAAAAAGCCTAAGTCAGGAAACTGACTTAGGCTTTTTTTTGTCTGTATATAGGAAATATATTACTATACACTTAAAATTCAAGCTGATGAGAAAACTCAAAATGCATTCTTTGCCACTACTGCAACGTATTTTTTTCCAAAAGAATAACCGTTTTCTGGTATTAGTCATTTCATTAGTGCTGTTCTTTACATGCTACCCAATAACTGAAAATAGTGCAGTAGCTAAATTAGTTATGAACTTGTTTTTCATGCTCATTATACTTTCCGCTGTTTATGCAATCTCTGATAACTTGAAACCACTACTCATTAACTTTAGCTTAGCTGTGCTAATTATAGTCTTGCGCTGGGTACATTATTTCTATGAAGTAGAAGTATGGGTTATATTGGAACTGTGTACCAACATTCTCTTTTGGGCGTATACCTCAGTGTATATACTAAAATTTATTCTCAAACATAATATTATCTCCTCCGAGCTTATTTTCGCCGCAATAGCAGTCTATTTTATTTTAGGTTTAACTTGGGCTTCTATTTATCAATTAATAGAAATCAGTCATCCGTACTCATTCTCAATTGCTACTCTGGAAACAGATAGCCAAAACTTGTCTTTTCAAATGTGGTATTTCAGCATGGTGACTTTAACCACCTTAGGTTATGGAGATATATCACCAGTCACCATGTCGGCTCGAGTTTTTGTAGTGCTTGAAGCCATTTTGGGGCAGTTCTATCTTGCAATATTAATTGCCAGCTTAGTTGGCAGAAGTATCGCTCAAAGGAGTCGCCAATAGGAGTATGTTATTTAGAGAATTAACTCCCGATAAAAGCCTTCAGGAGTTGTAAAGTAGAAGTAATTCTATGTGCTGAGAGAAAATTCAAAAACTGACGTAGTCGATTTGGTGTGACAATTAGGCACCTGGAAATAAATAATCATCCATCTTTACTGGTTTTTTTGTCCGTCATCAGTACTGTAGCAATAGTTACGTAGCCTGCTATGCGCCTATTGCTACAGCACTAATGACAAACAAAAATCCTGCCAAAATATTGGATGCTTATTTATTTCCAAGTGCCTTATTTACAGCTCACCGAAAATAAAACTAAAAGAAGCTCCGATAGACCAAGTAGGTCCCGAATTTGGCGTGATGGTATTATAATAACTCTCTACACGTGCATCGATAGCATGCTCACCTAAAGCAAATAATTTACCAATACCTGCCCCCACTGGAACTGTCCAGCGCTGCTCTGCTGCTGAACTCCAATTAGCAATGACTTCCATATTTGATAATAAGTACCAGCCACTGGCTAAATTATAATGGATAGTAGGTTTGATAATCATTTGGCTAACATGATTTCTGCCAGTACTTCCAAAAATTGACCAAACTTGTTGTGCTTGTAGACTCAATGTCCAATCTTTCGGCTGATAAACAACCATAGCAGCCGGACCGACACTAAACTTTCCACTGCCTAATTCACGTGATGGCTCATCAGTTGGCAAAACAAAAGTAGCTCCTATCCCTACGGAAAGGTTTTTGCTCATTCGTGGTGAAATATAGCTAGTAAAAAATGAGTCCGCCAAACCTGCTGCATAACCATCACTTCCGCCATGGCCATCGCCTGTATAAGGCTCAGGTATTCCTCTAATTCCCGTTATGTCACCTGGTGTCCCCATAACATTCAGAGTTAATTGATTGATAAGGTTCCAACCCTCAAATCTAACGGGCATAATAGCGCCAAAGCTACCAATATGCACCTCACCATCGGGTGCTCCAGTATGATATTTATATTCAACTGGCAAACTAAAATTGGGGCTTAATGGGTTCTGAGCAGTGCGTTGCCAATCTGCTAAAGTAGGTGAAAAATTTTCAGCTAATAGAGGGGGTGCTAGTAGAGCGGTGCAAATAAATAAGGTAAAACGCGTCATGAAACTATTATAAGATGAGTAAGAAGGTTGTTAATTAAAAGCTTATGCGATCAACGTATGCAATAACTATATTATAGAATAATAATATAACTTACTTCAACACTTGATATTGTATGGAGAAAGCTCGATCTTCGTCACTCTGCTTAGCTATACTTTGCAGGGTGACGATTGTGGGCTTTTGATGAGACGCAAGGTACTGAAATAGTTGCATAGTAAGCTATGCAACTATTTTTACAATGTAGAAACCAAGCAACAAGATAAGGGAGCTGGAAATAAATAATCGTCCGATATTGGGTAGGATTTTTGTTTGTCTTTGGTGGTGTCGTAACGGGCGCGTAGCAAGCTACGTAACTGTTACGACACCGCTAAAGACGGACAAAAAGACCAACAAGATTGGATGATTATTTTTTTCCATCTCCCTAAGCTAGTTTCGAGTGCTATAAAATTATCAGTCTTTAATAGCTTTGATATTTCCTGCAATGGCAAGTAAAGCAATACCATCAAATAAAAAGCTTAGGGATCTTAAACAAATGATCCTACCCAATATTATGATTTAGGTATACTAAG
>CAZXJK010000203.1:0-5561 GCA_964640895.1 uncultured Methylomonas sp. | reverse complement strand
CCTGAAAACCCTGCCCTTCATTGCGTTAGCGTTGAAGAGCTGGCTATTATACCTCTACATCATTCTCCGTCAAGCCTTTATCTTAACTTTTTACAAATAAATTAAATTAATGACTCTTATATAAGCTTATCCCTGATAAACCCTGAGCTCCAAAATTTATTGCTTGCTCATAATCTTGGACCACCATACCACCTAGTGCAAATACAGGGATATTGACGCATGCTATCCATTCTTCAAATGTCTGCCACCCTAAAGCCTCGGCCTCTGGATGGGATTTAGTCTTTTTAACTGGGGACAATACAACAAAATCCAAACCTAACTGCTCCGCCCTGAGCAATTCTGGCAAGTTATGACATGAAGCCGCTACCAAGCCAGAGGTTTCTGGCCGCTCACGCAAAGTCATCAAATGTGATGAACTTAAATGCACACCCTCATCAGGCAATTTATTGACATCCATCTGCGAATTAAGCAGATAATCTAAATTTAGCTCCTTGCACTTTTCCCTTACCGCATCTATATATATAGATGCGCCAACTCCAGACAACTCCTTTGCCCTAATCTGCACCAAACCAACACCCTGACCTGCCACACTTTCTAGCTCATACATCGCTTGCGACACATCACTAGTATTAATAATCGCGTAGTGACGACTTAATTTAATGGCAGACAAGATTGCTTTATTCGCTTCAGGGAATTGATATTCATTTATTTCCTGCAAAGACACCCATTTAAATAATTGCCCTTCCCTCCCAATCACCTCACCCACAAAATTATCTACCGTACGCACATGCAAATGGACTTTCACCTCAGGGTAATCAAAACTAACCTTAATTAATGGACTGGAATTTTCAGCCTTTATATTTAGCTCTTCAAATAGCTCTCGACTTAATGCCTGCGCTGCCGTCTCATGGCTTTCAAATTTACCACCTGGGAATTCCCACAAACCACCTTGATGCGCCCCTGCCAATCGCTTCGAAATTAATATTCGCCCCGATACGTCACGAACCACACCAACAGCCACATCAACTCTTGCCATAGATACTGTCACTTAACGAGCCACACAACCTTAGGCACCTGGAAACACACATCATCCATCTTTACTAGTTTTTTTGTCCGTTATCAGTGCTGTAGCAACAGCACTGATGACGGACAAAAATCCTACCCAAATATTGGATGCTTATTTATTTCCAAGTGCATTAAGTACGGTACTCAGCATTAATACGCACATAATCATAAGAAAAGTCACATGTTAATACTTGCTGCTGCATTTCGCCACGCCCTAATACCACAGTGACAGTAATTTCTTCTTGATCCATTATTTTTTGCCCTGCCGCTTCAGTATATGCAGCTGCTCGCCCACCATTTTCAACAATGCATACATCATCCAAATAAATAGCAATACGCTCAACATCTAACTGCGCTACATCCGCACGGCCAACAGCTGCCAAGATCCGCCCCCAATTAGGGTCACTTGCAAAAAAAGCTGTTTTTACCAAAGGAGAATGGGCAATTGTTTTTGCCACCAAGACTGCCTCTGCTTCCGACATAGCTTGCTGCACTTTAATTTTAATTAATTTGGTCGCCCCTTCACCATCTCTGATAATAGCCTCAGCCAAATGCATACAAGCATATTGTAGAGCTTCCTGAAAAAGCAGCATTGCCGCACTGCCCTCTTCAATTTCTGGCACAGCACTTTTACCACTCGCCATGACCACACAAGCATCATTGGTCGAAGTATCACCATCAACAGTAATTCGATTAAATGATTGCTCTACCACACTGGTCAAACACGCTTGTAAATTAGCTTGCGAAATTTTAGCATCAGTCGCAACAAAGCCCAGCATAGTTGCCATATTAGGCTGAATCATGCCCGCACCTTTAGACATCCCGGTAATAGTAATCGACTGCCCATCAATATCAATTACCTTGGAGTAACCTTTCGCAAAAGTATCGGTGGTCATAATCGCGTGCGCCGCCTTAGTCCAATTACCTTCCTGCAAACAACTCTTGGCACTTGGCAATGCCGCTACAATTTTAGCAATCGGCAATGCCTCGCCAATAACCCCCGTAGAAAAAGGCAGAACTTGCTCAGCACCAACATCATGCAAAGCCGCCACTTCAACACAGCTAGTTTGTGCGTCAAGCATACCCTGCTCGCCAGTACCTGCATTGGCATTACCTGAATTAACCAATAAATAACGTGGCTGCATTTCCAAATGCTTACGCGCCACATGTACTGGTGCCGCACAAAATGCATTTTGGGTAAACACGGCGGCACAAGTCGTTCCCTTTGCCATTTCCACCAATAACAAATCATCATGCTCCGTTTGCTTGATTCCCGCACAGGCTGTGCCTAATTTAATCCCTGCCACTGCATGCATTTGTGGAAACTTACATTCTCCTACTGCCATAACCGTCTCACTTATTTATATATTAAGGAATGAGGATTCAATAATATCCAAGCCTGACTTGTCTTTTGGCTGCACAGCCATACTTTCGGGCATTATTAAACCCTCACTCCTAAGCTTTAAAAAACACAATAACTTTTGCTACCTGCTCAACCTCTTGTTCCAGCGCCAAACAACGCTTTTTAATTGTTTCCACCTGCTGCGACAAACTAAACATAGTATGCGGCAATATCACCTCAATTTCGACACTACCTTTTAGATAGTGAATTCTAAAGCTATCAATCAAAGGATAGTTCTCTGCCAAATACTCTTGCAATAAAGTATCTATATCTTCACGCAACAAGGGCTTTTCTGTACTAATTTTAGATTCATCATTTTCGGGATCAACATGCACTAACACCTCCTGCACATCATCAAAGCGGTTAATTAAGACATCCCGAACTACATCACCGATCATATGTCCTTCAGAAACGGTAATCCGTGAATTGACGACAATATGCGCATCTACCAAAGCATCTTCACCCATTTGCCGAGTACGCAATAAATGAATATCGTTCACACCATCAGTAGCAACAATCTCTGCTCGAATCTCACCAACCAAACTATCAGATAAACCTGTATCCACTAATTCTTTAATACTATCAGATACTAAGTTAACACCAATTTTTGCCACCATTAAAGCAACTAGCACCGCAGCCAGCGCATCTGCCCAGACATAACCAAAGAGCGCAACAGCTACTCCAATCAACACAATAACCGAGGAAATAGCATCACTACGATGGTGCCAAGCATTAGCCATCAATAACTTTGAGCGCGTTATAGTCGCAACTCGCTTAGTATATTGATACAACCACTCATTAGATAAAATCGAAATAGCTGCTATCCCCAGCGCACTCGACTTAGGAATCAACATACGCTCAGGCTGCAAAAACCGCTCATAAACATCCCAAGCAATGCCTGCAGCAACAGTAATTAACCCCACACCTAATATAACAGTCGCAATCGTTTCAAACCGTCGATGCCCATAAGGATGATCATGATCCGCCTCACGCGCACCTAACTTTACCGCCACCAATACTAATAGATCACTAGCCAAATCAGATAATGAATGTACACCATCCGCAATCAAAGCGGCCGACTGACCTAATATACCAAAACCTATTTTTATGATGCTTAAAAAAACATTGACCAGCGCACCAACGATAGTAACGCGATTTTTTAATTTGGTATGCTCGCGCACATCATAAATTTCAGCCATTACTCACCAACTTCCAAAATAATAATATATTCATATTCATCGGTTTGCGTTTCTAACACTTTATGCCCATTAATACGACACCAAGTAGGAATATCCTGCATCACCCCAGGGTCAGTACAGGTCACTTGCAACACATCCCCCTTTTGCAACAGCTTTACTTTATCCTGCGTACGAATAACAGGCAATGGGCACAATAACCTGCGCGCATCTAATTCATGCTTACTCATACGAACCATTCCTTAGGTAACTCATCTGCCGCTAACGGCTTAACTTGCAATATAGATTCATTGCCCGCCAAATCTCTGACTGCCACGTCCACCAAGTCAGCTTCCCTACCTTGACCATAACGCGCCACAATTTGCGCCGCCACATGTAAATCTTCCGCACTCGGCTCACCATCTATTAATGCTAATGGCCCACGATGGCTGGCACAGTTCATGTTAATATAATTTTTCTTATAACCCTGCATAAAGCGCGCCTCACCATCTTCACGCGCGACAATCAATTTATAATCAGTATTAGGGCGAATATGCCGCCCCACTTTTAACAGCATGACATCATCAAGGTCATATTCTTTGGTGCCACGCGCTTTCCATAAATCAACCAGTTTTGCCGAATAGCTTTCGTCAGTCAGAAAACAACAACCTCCTGCCGGTTGCGAATAATCCTCCAGCCCATACTGCTCAGCCAACGCTATTTGTGGCTTACGCGAACGCCCACTAAAATCAAACAACTCATCACGACTGATCCAGCCTTCTCGTTCAGGCAACGTTGCTGGTAAATTTTGCGCACATAAAGGCCGCACCAAGCGATCATCTGCACCTGATTCAGCAGCAATAATAGGCATAGTTTCTCTGCGCTGCGACATCGGCCGCTGCCCCATTACTTCACCCGTGATAATAAAATCAAAATCATTTTCCTCCATCCACTGCTTGGCTTTATTGACCATAAATATCTTACAATCCAAGCACGGGTTCATATTGGCACCATAGCCATGCTTAGGATTAATCAAGACATCTTTATATTCTTCAATAATATCAATAATATGCAGCTTAATCCCCAAAGTTTCTGCAACCCATAAAGAATTATTACGCTTTGGCTTTACCTTATCTTTTTTGCGTATGGCATGCGTATGCCCTTCAACACAAAATCCCGTAAAAAAATTAATACCTTCAACGTGCACGCCTTGCTCCATAATGGCTTTGGTCGCCAACATAGAGTCCAATCCACCTGAAATTAAAGAAACTGCCTTGATTTGCTTACTCATACCTAACCTAAAAACTAATGACCTAAAGTAATAAAGATACTTCTTAACCGAAAAATTATGCACCAGCGATAACAAAAAAGCCAGTCAAGAAAATCCAAGAAGTTGATGAAATTTTTGAAAATGTATGGAAAGCAAACGAAAACTCTGATGCGAACCCCCATTCAGTGAGAATTTCGGCTACGCACTTAAGACGGGACATAGCGGTTTGGAGCTGGTAGCTTTAGCTATCACTAATACAGCAATAGCTGAAGCTATTGTGCTCCAGCCTTTCATTTTGTATTCCATTTGTCCCGCCTTAAGTTGGTAGCCCGGGTTTCTATTGGCTCTACCTGTTGCAATGGCATAGCGGAACACCTGCCCAATAATCTGCTTTACGGTATGTGCTAAATCATTGGCACCACGGCTTTCAATTCGCCTTAATACGCTTAAAATTTCTGGTGCTTCAATAGTGGTTAACGGCTGACTACCAAGCCACGGAAAAACATCCTTATCCAAAAACCTTAATACCTTCTTAGCATGCCCTTCACTTTTGCTAGTCATGTGCGTTTTATGCCACTCCCTAGCTATTATTTCAAAGCTGCTGGCCAACTCTCCGCGCTTGGTTTCTTTTAGTGCCTTTTTGGTGGCT
>CAZXJK010000202.1:0-5563 GCA_964640895.1 uncultured Methylomonas sp. | reverse complement strand
TTAACATTAATACAGTCAATATCAACCGACAAATCTGCAGCAATATTGGCACACATGACCACTATATGCGGTGCCATTTTAGGAGCTTGTGCGATGATAGTAATATCCGCATTCCCTAAACGATAGCCTTTCTCTCGTACAATACCGTATACATGACGCAAGAGCACACGACTATCAGCGCCTTTAAATTCCGGATCAGTATCAGGAAAATGCTTACCAATATCCCCTAAAGCAGCGGCACCTAATAATGCATCACATAAAGCATGCAACACCACATCACCATCAGAATGTGCCTCTAAGCCTTGCGGGTAATCAATTTTAACTCCCCCTAAAATAACATCCCCTGCATCGACAAACCGATGCACATCATAGCCTTGTCCTACGCGTATCATTGTTGTTGCTCCAAATAAAATTGTGCTAAAGCTAAATCTTCAGGACGGGTAATTTTTATATTATCCGAACGACCATCAATCATTTTAGGGCGCTCACCCTGTAATTCTATGGCACTGGCATCATCAGTAACTACCCAGCCTTTGCTTGCCGCCTCTTCTAAAGCAGCTTTCAGAGCACCATAACGAAACATTTGCGGCGTAAAAGCGCGCCATATTTTACTTCTATCAACGGTATCTACAATCGCCAGATCAGCATCTACAGATTTCAAAGTATCATGTGAAGCTTGGCCTAATATTCCACCAACAGCATGATCTTGTAGCTCACTAATCAAGCATTCTACATCACTTTTAGTAATACAAGGGCGCGCCGCATCATGTACCAACACCCAATCATTCGCTTCTGCTTTATCAGCAATTGATTGTAAAGCCGACAATACCGAATCTGCCCGCTCCTTACCTCCTGGAGCAGTATAGATACGTTTGTTTTTAGAAATATCGAGTTCTGGCCAAAAAGGGTCTTCAGCAGAAATAGCCACGACCACAGCCGAAAATTTTTCAACCTGCAAAAGGCGCGTTAAGGTTTGTTCAATCACAGTAATGCCATTTAAGGGCAAGTATTGCTTCGGACGGTCTGCCTGCATACGTTTCCCAACGCCAGCTGCGGGCACAACCCCCCAATAATTAGTAGTTTCAGTCATGTAGTGTCTGCCTAGGTATCCAAAAATATCTTGCAGGTTATTCGATTACTTGAAAAAAAGTTTCATCTTTTTTAATCAAGCCCAAGTCATAGCGCGCAATTTCTTCAATCGCCTCCTGCCCTTTACGTAAATCGTGCACTTCAGCTTGCAAAGCGTTATTACGCACCTGTTTTTGCTGCAATTGCAGCTGTAATTCCGCTAACTGCTGTCGATATTGCTGTACTTGTGCAACACTACCGTCACCATACCAAAGACGGTACTGCAACAAACCAATCAGCACAAGCAAGAAGACAATCAGAATTTTAATATACTCACCTAAGCTCTCAATCACATACCAAAAAAAGGGCTTTTAACTGTAAATATAAAAATTACAATTAAAAGCCCCGCCTACCACAATGCCGCATCGTACAATCAAAAAACGACTACATCAGTTTCTTAAAAGCACTCCGTCCTGCATATGTTGCAGCATCCCCTAACTCTTCTTCAATTTTCATTAGCCGGTTATATTTTGCAATACGATCGGAACGGCTCAATGAACCTGTTTTAATCTGCCCTGTACCTAATGCAACACATAAATCAGCAATTGTAGTATCTTCAGTCTCACCGGAACGGTGCGAAACAACCGCTGTATAACCTGCTGCATGTGCCGTATTAATCGCTTCCAATGTTTCTGTTAAAGTACCAATTTGATTTACTTTAATGAGAATAGAGTTAGCAACGCCTTTCTCAATACCCTCTTTTAACGTTGCAGGATCGGTCACAAATAAATCATCGCCTACCAATTGGATTTTATCACCCACTCTATCAGTTAAGCCTTTCCAGCCTTCCCAATCATTTTCATACAAACCATCTTCAATAGAGATAATCGGATAGCGTTCAACCCAATCAGCAAAGAAATCCGTCATTTGGCCCGCAGTTAAAGTTTTACCTTCTGAAGTTAACTCATAGTTGCCATCTTTATAAAATTCAGAAGCTGCCGCATCTAAACCTAAGTAAATATCTTCACCTGGTTTATAGCCTGCATTCACAATGGCTTCTAAAATAACTTCAATCGCTTCTTCGTTAGATGACAAGTTAGGTGCAAAGCCACCTTCATCACCGACAGTAGTCGCCAGGCCTTTGGCTTTTAATACTTTAGCTAAATTATGGAAAACCTCAGCACCGTAACGAATTGCTTCACGGAAAGACGGTGCACCAACAGGTAGAATCATGAATTCTTGCAAATCAACACTGTTATCTGCATGCGAGCCACCATTAATGATATTCATCATCGGCACAGGCATGATAAATTCACCGCTAGTATTTAAATAACGATATAAAGGCACTCCAGCCTCTAATGCAGCAGCACGTGCCGCTGCCATCGAAACGCCTAAAATAGCATTGGCACCGATACGACCTTTATTTTCGGTTCCATCTAATGCCATCATTTTTTGATCAAGCGCTGTCTGGTCCGCCGCATCCATACCCAAAACAGCGGCACGAATTTCAGTATTCACAAACTCTACTGCCTTTAAAACACCTTTACCTAAGTAACGAGCTTTATCACCATCACGCAATTCAATTGCTTCACGCTCACCTGTTGAAGCACCCGATGGCACCATAGCACTACCAGTATAACCAGATGCTAATACCACATCCGCTTCAATGGTTGGGTTACCACGTGAATCTAAAATTTCTCTTGCTTTGATATCAACTATTCTAGCCATACTTTTGTACCCTCAATTAATTATTGTTATAAGGTGTTTTCAATTAGTGCTTGTGCTTTAACCACTTGATCAATAGCCACTAAAGTTTCTAGTAATTCTTGCATACGGTGCATTGGCCATGAATTAGGGCCATCACTTAATGCTTTATCTGGATCAGGATGAGTTTCCATAAATATGCCAGCAATACCAGCAGCGACTGCTGCTCTAGCCAGTACGGACACATGCTGCCTTTGCCCACCAGACGTAGTTCCTTGTCCACCCGGCAACTGTACAGAATGGGTCGCATCATATACGACTGGGCACTCTGTATTACGCATCTCAGCTAAAGAGCGCATATCAGACACTAAATTATTATAACCAAATGATGCGCCACGTTCACAAACCATAATATTATGATTGCCTGTCGCTTTTGCCTTATTAACGACGTGTACCATATCCCAAGGTGCAGAAAACTGACCTTTTTTGATATTAACAGGAATACCTTGCTCAGCGACAGCTTGAATAAAATTAGTCTGCCGACATAAAAAAGCGGGGGTTTGCATCACATCAACCACATCTGCCACTTCACCTAAGGGCGTATCTTCATGCACATCTGTTAACACAGGCACACCAATTTGCTCACGTACTTTTTGTAAAATTCTTAAGCCTTCCTCAATCCCAGGACCACGATAACTTTCGTGTGAAGATCGATTGGCTTTATCAAATGAAGACTTGTAAATAAAAGGAATATTTAATTTAGCCGTCAATTCCTTAAGGAATCCAGCCGTATCCAGAGCCATTTGCTCACTTTCTATGACACAAGTACCCGCAATCAGAAAAATAGGTTTGTCTAAACCGACTTCAAAATCACATAGTTTCACGAATTTTCTCCTTGGCAATGTTTGGAGGCCGCTGCTACAAAACCTGAAAACAAAGGATGTCCCTCACGAGGCGTTGAAGTAAACTCTGGGTGAAATTGACAGGCGATAAACCAAGGGTGATCTGCAATTTCAATCACCTCTACCAAGCGCCCATCCATAGACTTACCCGTAAACTGCATACCTGCTTTTTCTAAAGCTTCTATATAATTATTATTAAATTCATAGCGATGCCGATGACGCTCGGTAATAACATCTTTTTTATACTGAGCAAACACTAAAGAATCACTTTGGATACGACATTTTTGCGCCCCTAAACGCATCGTGCCACCTAAATCAGAATTCTCATCACGGGTTTCAGTTTGACCATCGTGATCTTGCCATTCTGTAATCAAACCAATAACCGGGTGCGGGCTAGTAGGTAAAAATTCAGTACTATGCGCACCTTCCAACCCAGCAACATTACGCGCAAACTCAATCACAGCGGATTGCATACCCAAACAAATCCCCAGATAAGGTACTTTATTTTCACGCGCATAACGTACTGTGGCAATTTTGCCTTCCACGCCACGCTCACCAAAACCGCCGGGCACCAAAATTGCATCCACATCTTTTAAAGGATCAATACCTTCATTTTCAATCAACTCAGCATCAATATACTTAATTTTAACTTGATTACGTGTCTGAATTCCTGCATGAGTCAGCGCTTCATTCAATGATTTATACGCATCACTGTGATCGACATATTTACCCACTATGGCAATATTGACTATATCATTAGGGTGAGTCACTGCATCGACCACACCCACCCATTCAGATAAATCAGCAGGCGGTACATCTAAACGTAACTGATCTACAACAATATCATCCAAACCCTGTTCATTTAAAATTAATGGAATTCGATAAATGGTATCTGCATCAGGAGCAGAAATAACTGCCTTTTCAGGTACATTGGTAAATAAGGCAATCTTTTGGCGCTCTGCTAAAGGAATACGCAGTTCCGAACGGCAGATTAAAATATCGGGTTGAATCCCAATCGTACGCAACTCTTTAACCGAGTGCTGCGTAGGCTTAGTTTTAATTTCTCCAGCCGTTTTAATATAAGGCACCAAAGTCAAATGAATAAATAAGACACGATCACGACCTAACTCCACACCAATTTGACGAATCGTCTCCAAGAATGGTAAAGACTCAATATCACCAACCGTCCCCCCCACTTCAATAATAGCGACCTCCATCCCTTCAGCACTGGCATAAACACGACGCTTCATTTCATTGGTAATATGCGGAATAACCTGTACCGTCGCCCCTAGGTACTCACCTTTGCGCTCTTTGCGCAACACAGTTTCATAAACCTGTCCCGTGGTAAAGTTATTTTTCTTGGTTAATGGCGTTTTAATAAAGCGCTCATAATGCCCCAGATCCAAATCAGTTTCGGCACCATCTTCAGTAACAAATACTTCACCATGCTGAAAGGGACTCATCGTGCCCGGATCAACATTAATATAAGGGTCTAATTTTGTCATGGTCACCTTTAAACCACGAGCTTCTAAAATAGCCGCTAAAGAGGATGCAGCAATCCCTTTACCAAGAGAAGAAACCACACCACCAGTAATAAATATAAATTTTGTCATCAACTAAAAAAGACCTGAATAATAACGAATGTATCTGTTTGCAAGATTGCTTATTTTCTAAGCAATTAACGCTCTATTTTAATCGACATTGCCCCTTGCGTCATTGCCTTTCCAGTTTTTTTACCCTAGCTTAGGGATGAGAATTCAATAATACCCAAGTCTGACTTGTCTTTTGACTGCACAGCCGCGCCAGAAACACAGTTACGTAGCCTGCTATGCGCCTGTATTTCTAACACGACTGTACAGTCAAAATCCTGCGCCATACTTTCGGGTATT
>CAZXJK010000201.1:0-5578 GCA_964640895.1 uncultured Methylomonas sp. | reverse complement strand
ACTCTGCCACTGGAGTGGATAGAAGAACCTATTCCAGGTAAATCCAACGCGTTAAACAGTGCCATCCCCAAACTGAAAGCAGACATCATTGCCATGGTTGATGATGATCACCGTGTTGATGCCAATTATCTCATGGCAATCAGTCATGCTGTCACACAACATCCAAATGCCGATTTTTTCTGTGGCAAAATCATTCCTGACTGGGATGGCAGTGAGCCGCAATGGGTACACGAACAGGGTAAATACCGGGTTTATCCCCTGCCCGTGCCTCGTTTTGAGCTTGGTGAAAAATCCATCAATGTAACCCAAAAAATTGCCGTTCCTGGTGGTGGTAACCTCGTCATAAAGAATGAACTCTTTAGCAAAATTGGTGATTTCTCTACCGAGTTTGGCCCGGTCGGACATAATCTTGGCGGTGCCGAAGATATAGAATGGGTTATCAGAGCGTATAAATCAGGTGCTCTGCTGCAATATATTCCTGAAATAATCCAATACCACTACGTAGAATCAGAACGCATGACCTTGGCTTATGTGATGAAAAAAGCCTACGAACGTTCCTCTTCAACAGTCAGATTGAATGATGCAGCCAAAAATTTTACTGGCTTATTTCCTCGCTACTTACTGCGCAAATTTATTGGGTATTTTCTTTACAGCCTGTTTAGCTTTTCAAATGACGCACGCAGATTCTACTTGGTCAGATTATCGGCTACAGTGGGAGAAATGAAAGGCTTTCTCATGGCAAAACCAGAAACGACATGAACTTATTACAAAAAATATTTGATCGTGAATTTATTGCAAAAAACCTCGCTGCACTCAATCATCGCGGCAAAGAACAAATTTACCACCTTATACACCCCGACATGCCTGACCCGGTTTTTATTATTGGCTGTTCACGTGCAGGTACAACAGTCACTTTTGAAACTATCCGCAGCTCAACAGACTTAAATTCATTTCCTTACGAAATTCCGCAGTTTTGGCATAGTTTAGCAGGTCCTTGGGATCATGATTGGGCTTCTGAGGCGGCCTCAAATAAAGATGCTCGTCCTGAACATCGAGACAAGACACTCGCTTATTTCTATGCTCGCTTAGGCAAAGGGCTGATGCTGGATAAGAGTTGCATCAACGTGATGCGCATTAGTTATCTACATAATTTATTTCCTAATGCTTACTTTATTTACCTACAGCGTGATGGACGCGATAATATCAGTTCATTAATGGAAGGCTGGAAGCAAAGAGGCCGTTTTGATTTACATCAATATTTAGGGAAATTGCCCAATGACGTGCAGATTAATCAAGGTGAATTTAATGACTGGTGCTTTTTTCTGCCACCAGGCTGGCGTGATTATAACCATGCCTCGCTTGAAGATGCTTGCGCCCATCAATGGATAACGGCCAATCAAATGGCATTAGAAGCAAAAGCACTTATTCCCAGTGAGAAATGGATTCATATGCGTTACGAAGACATCTTTGAAGATCCTGTTACTATGTTTAAAAATGTATTTGAGCAGATGCAACTGCCTTTTTCTGATGAGCTGAAAACACGTTGTGCTACTTTAAACAAGCGCCCTACCAGCATCGTCAACGGGCCTCCCCAAAAAGAAAAATGGAAAAGCCAGAACCCAGAAGCAATAGAAAAAATACTGCCGACAATTGAACCCATGATGCAAACATTAGGTTACATAAGTGATAAATAATGCAAACACAAGCAAATAACACCACTTTAATCAGCGTTATCATCCCTGCCTATAATGCAGAAGCTTTTATCGCAACAGCACTGGACAGTGTTTTAATACAAAGTTACCCGCACTTTGAGGTACTCATTATTAATGATGGCAGTACCGATAATACCGTCAGCATCGTAGATGACTACCAAGATGCTAGAATCAAACTCATTACCCAAGTCAATGGTGGCTTAAGCAATGCTCGTAATACAGGTATTCAAGCAGCATTAGGTGATTATCTGGCTTTTCTGGATGCCGATGATTACTGGGCAGCAACAAAGCTCAAAACACAAATTGCATTATTAAAGCAAAACCCGACATTAGGTTTTTGCTCTACGCAATCACGTATTGAAACACCTGCTGGAGAATTCCTAAATGACTGGCCTTGCCCTGAAATTTCAATTTCTACCTTACAAACTATTTTTGTACAGAATGCTGCAATCACAGGTAGTGGCTCTGGCGTTATGGTGACTAAAGAATTGCAAAAGCAGGCGGGTTTTTTTGATGAATCTTTAAAGAGCCTTGAAGATATTGATATGTGGATGCGCTATGCCGCTTTTTCTGAATACTGTTGTGTTCCAGAAACGTTAACTATCATTACCAAGCGTCCTGACAGCATGAGTCGTAATTTGGTGACTATGCGTACTAGCGCTATCAGAGTATTACGTAAAAATAGAACTTTACTGGATAAACCACTACAAAAAGGGTTTTGGCACAACTGCTATGCTGGCATGTTATGTGATTATGCTAAATGGGAAGCCAGAAATGGCTTAAGAATAACAGCGATTCAACATTTACTATTGGCATTAATACACGCACCTCGTAGTAAAGGCAGACTATCACTAAGCTTATTATTTGCCATTACCTTTAATAAGCCTTTAGACTAGCCATGCTGATTTTTCTACACTGAATTATTGTAGGTGCAGAGTTAGGGAGCTGGAAATAAATAATCGTCCGATATTGGGTAGGATTTTTGTTTGTCTTTGGTGGTGTCGTAACGGGCGCGTAGCAAGCTACGTAACTGTTACGACACCGCCAAAGACGGACAAAAAGACCAACAAGATTGGATGATTATTTTTTTCCATCTCCCTTATCTGCATATTGCGGCTAAAGCCACACCTACAAACTATGGGCGAATACCCGAAAGTCTACGCTCTAATGTAGCCTGTATGGAGCTTGTGGAATGTAGGAAGAGCAACGCAAAGTATAAACTACTCTTCAATCAACGCTTGTTGCTTATTGACCGAATGTGCATATAACATTAATGCCCAGCCACGATTTGCTACTTCAGCACTCAGCGCAAAGGACAAAAACCACAAGCCTGTAATAGGCCAATTTAACCAAATCATAAGCCCTAATACCAATGAAATAACGCCACCAATTCTTGCCGAAGTTGGGTTTGGCACCTCTAATGCCACCGTTGTAACAAGCCTTAATATACCTTGAATAAGCAGGTAAGCAGACACTAACAGACTAAAAGTAAAAGCGGTTTCACCAACATTGGTCAAAATAACAAAGCCACAGACCAAATCAATGACACTACTTTGCATATTCATTATAAAAAGTGATTTGCTATTTGAGGTAAAAGCATCAATACCACGAAATACACCAAAGATTAAAATTAAAATAGAGGCAATAGGCAGCCAAGAATTATTTCCCCCCAGCATTTCAACATTGGGTGCCAAAAGAGAAAAAAGTAATAATATTGATCCGAGCACAAACATGACTCCTCCTCGAAACATATACCACCACGGTCGGTTTATCAGCTTTTCAGGTCTTGTAGTATCAATATTGACATTGGTATTCATTTTAATCTCTATTTTACACCCTAAAACTGAACAAAAAACCTACATCAGTTTCGGATTTTATTGCATATCCAATCATGATAATATTTATAAACCAAAACAACCAGAAGAAAATCTTACGCCATACTTTGGAGCATTATTAAATCGTCACTTGTTAACAAAAAATAACTGAGTAGTTAACATTTTTCAGATCATAAATAAGAATACCCTTAAAATGATAATGCACCTGCATACCTACTGCTATTTTCTAAAATACTCTGTTATTATTGAACAATATATCCAAAGCTTTAGAAAAAACATTAGGCATTCGTATATGAAAATCAATAGCCCCCAAAATAAGCACCTTTACTCTACCCACTCAGCTAACAATAATTTTCATGTCATTTTTCTGATATTTTTTTACCTGATATTAGCAGCTTGCGGTAAAACCTATATTCCTCATACCGAGGAAAATTTTAGCGGCACTATTAAAAGTAGTATCAGAAATTCTAGCCCTGACTTTCAAAGTACACCGACAGCAAAACAAACAGCGCCCAATATTATTTTAATCTTAGTTGATGACTTAGGTTATTCCGATATTGGCAGTTATGGTGGTGAAATTAAGACTCCCAGCCTCGATAAACTAGCAAAAGAAGGTATTCGTTATAGTCATTTCACTAGTAATGCTATTTGCTCTTCTACCCGAGCCTCTTTATTAACAGGCTTGAATCATCATTCTGTTGGTACTGGCTGGCTAGCGGAATGGGATGTTGGTTATCCAGGCTATCGTGGTGAGATGTCTAGCAACACCATGACTTTGGCAGAAATTTTAAAACAACAAGGTTATGCAACCTATATGGTGGGAAAATGGCATTTGACTAATGCTAAAAACCGTTCGCGGATCGGGCCTTTTGATTCATGGCCACAAGGCCGAGGTTTTGAACGTTACTGGGGCTTTCTTGATGGTGAAGTCAGCCAATGGAAGCCGCATGCTTTAATCAGCGGTAATGAAATTCTGCCAGCACAATACTATACCAATAACGAGGATTTTTATTTGCCTGATGTGTTGACCGACAAAGCCATTGCGATGATTGATGACTTGCGTAGTCACAATGCCGAAAAACCCTTCTTTCTTTATTACGCCACTGGTGCTCCACATGCTCCTCACCATACTAAAGCAGTAGACCGGCACAAATACCTAGGGAAATACCAACAAGGCTGGGATAAAATCAGGCAACAACGGTTACAGCAGCAGAAAAAAATGGGCTTGGTTCCTGCCAATACCAAATTAAGTGCATACACTCCTGGTATTGAGGCTTGGGACAAACTCAGTACGGATCAACAAAAAATGTATGCGCGTTTACAAGAAAATTATGCTGCCTTTGTTGATAATATGGATCAAAATATAGGTCGTTTATTGGCGCATTTAGAAAAAATTGGCGAAAAAGATAATACCCTTATTATTTTTCTTTCCGACAATGGCGGCAGTCGTGAGGTAGGTATAGAAGGCTCATCTAATGCACTACGTTTCTTTCATAAAAGACCGTCAACCACTGCACAGAACTTGAAAGATTTTGATCGTATTGGCGAAATTGAAACTCACCCTCATTATCCTTTGGGATGGATGCAAGCCAGCAATACGCCATTTATTCACTCAAAACGTACCAGCTATGATGGCGGCACGCGTGTGCCCATGATTATTTCTTGGCCTGAAAAAATAAAAAAACTAGGTGTTCGCCATCAGTTTCATCATGTTACCGACATTGCACCAACCATACTGGAAGTGCTTAACCTGACCTTGCCAAACAACTACCAAGGCAATCGCATCAAACCAATGGAAGGTGTGAGTTTACAATACACATTTAACGATGCCGATGCTCCCGACCAGAAAACCGAGCAGTATTACGAAATTGAAGGTCATCGTGCTTATTATAAGGATGGCTGGAAGGCGATTAGCTACACGGAGCCAGAGCAAAAAACAAGCAATACCCAATGGCAATTATTTAATTTAAAAGATGATTTTCAGGCGCGCCATGCTACCTCACGAAATTCAGGGACTCCTGTCACCTGAAT
>CAZXJK010000200.1:0-5609 GCA_964640895.1 uncultured Methylomonas sp. | reverse complement strand
TTACGTAGCCTGCTATGCGCCTATTGCTACAGCACTAATGACAAACAAAAATCCTGCCAAAATATTGGATGCTTATTTATTTCCAAGTGCCTTAGTTATTCGACTATCAACAGACTAAAGAAGCTATAAAAGCATTCAATAATTTTTCTAAAAGTACAGATTTTGCTAGTAGCTAGGTACTGAAACAAGTACATTCAGTAACCTAGCTATCAGTAATAACTCAGTTATTAAAAATCCGTCACTGTGGGTCGTGTGGAATATCTTACTGAGTCAATTTCAAATACTTTTGATACAGAGTATCCTGTTCTTCTACATTAGCAGCGTCTTTTTCAATACAATCAACAGGACACACTTCTATACACTGAGGCAAATCATGATGCCCTACGCACTCAGTACAAAGTGCTGGATCAATAATATAAATATCCTCTCCTTGGGTAATTGCTCCGTTAGGGCACTCTGGCTCACAAACATCGCAATTGATACATTCATCGTCAATAATCAGTGACATCTTTATCCTCTATTAAACTTATTAATTAATTGGTCTTTTACAATATCAGGTACAAAACTAGACACATCACCACCTAGTCTCGAAATTTCTTTAATCATACTTGAAGAAATAAACTCATATTGTTCCGCAGGTGTCAGAAACATGGTTTCTAACTCAGGAGATAAACGCCGATTCATCCCTGCCAGCTGGAATTCATATTCAAAATCTGAAATGGCCCTTAAGCCACGTAAGATAACATTTGCACCTTGTTGCTTAGCGCAATCTACTAATAAATTATCAAAACCAATAATTTCCACATTAGCAAACCCGACACACACCTGCTCCAACAAATACACACGCTGCTCTATATCAAATAAAGGTGATTTATTACTATTGACCGCAACAGCAACAATCACTTTATGATACAACCTCGCCGCACGGGCAATAATATCAATATGCCCGTTAGTGACGGGGTCAAATGTTCCTGGATATATCGCTGTTATCTTCATACTCTATTCAAAAAGGGACTGCATCAAATAATGCACAGCCGAGCATTATACCTTTGCCTTAAATAGCTTGCGATAATTTTTTTTAATCACCAACAGCAAACCTCATTTCTCTCTTAATTCATCAAACTTATACTTTTATGATATGCGTGCAAATAAATAATAATCCACTTCCCCTGCAGTTTTTTGCTTGAGCAACTCCCAATTGTTAGGCATATCGACTAATGTTAAATTGCGCTCGGCTTCGATATAGATTTTTGCATGTGGTTTAAGCCATCGTTTTTCTTCTAACCAATTAGCCGTTTGCACAACCAAGTCTTTAGCAAAGGGCGGGTCTAAAAAAACTAAACCAAATGGCTCTGCACCGCCTGCCAAATAGCGAAATGCCTCTTGCTGCACAATTTGCACTTGCTCAGCTTTTAATAGCTCAGTATTCGCTTTTAATTGTCGACAAATCTGTGCATTATTATCCACTTGCACGACTCGCTTAGCACCTCTAGACGCAGCCTCTAAGCCTAAAGCGCCACTGCCTGCATATAAATCCAAACAGTGACTGGCAACAACATCATATTGCAACCAGTTAAAAAGTGTTTCTCTTACTCTCATGGGTGTCGGGCGTAAGCCAGGCACATCTGGAAAACTAATATTACGTCCCCGCCATTCACCGCCAATAATTTTGACCTTATTACTCACTACTTGCCCCCGACACTAATAACTTGTAATAACTCAGGATTTACTCGACGCTGAAAAGCCTCTTGTATTTGTGCGAGCGTCACTTTAGCAGCCTTTGCTTGAAAGGTATCCAGATAATCTAATGGCAACTGATAAAAAGCAATCATTGCAATATAATTTAATAACTTTCTATTATTATCAAAGCGCAACACAAAACCACCTGTTAGATTCTTTTTAGCTGCATCCAACTCTAACTGACTAGGCCCCTTTTCAATAAATGTATGTAATGTCTGTTTTAAAACACCAATAGCCAAATTACTCTGTTTATTTTGAGTCTGTAAACCCAGCGTAAAAGGCCCCGCTTCCGCTAATGGCGAGAAATAACTATAAGCACTATATGCCAAGCCACGTTTTTCTCTTACTTCATCAAATAATCTGGAGACTAAGCCACCACCGCCCAAAATATAATTCCCCACATACAATGGAAAATAATCAACATCCGTTCTAGTTAACACGGGCAAGCCTGCCAAAACATGCGTCTGGGTCGAAGTAAAATCAATATGCTGTACTTTGCCAGCCTGCAATGCAGGCACTTTTGGTAGTGCCTTAGCTTTATGTCCCCGCCCTAATTGGGCAAATAAATTTTCAGCTAGTTGTTGCGCTTGTGCTTTTGGAATATCACCCACTAGTACTAATATTGCATTTTGGGTCACATAATATTGTCGATAAAAACGCTGCACATCCGCCAAGCTTATCGCTGCCATTGATTGCTGCGTACCCTTTTTTAAATGCGCATAGGGATGCTGAGCATATAAAGCTTGATAAAAAGCTTTTTTGGCAATGACATTAGGTCGCTCTTGCTGCTGTTGCAATTCAATTTGTACTTGATCCTTAATACGCTGAAATTCATCCTTAGCAAAACTGGGCTGGGTGGCAACTTGCTGAAAAGTAGCCAGCGCCTGCTTAAACAAGTCAGCTTGTGTCAAAGTGCGTAAACCCAACCAAGCATAATCTTGGTTAAGATCATAACTAAAACGTGCACCAACATCATCAAACTGTTGCGCCAATTGATCCGCATTCCAATGACCAGCACCTGTTTCAATTAACCGCGTGGTTAATGCCGCCAAACCTTCTTGCTGACCATCACGAGCACTGCCAGCCGCAAACACCAAACGTATATCCAGCATCGGCAAACCTGCACTTTGCACAAAATACACGCGCCCGCCTTGCGAAGTCTGCCAATGCTGAATAGATGCGGCAGCATATGCCTGCACTGAGCAAAACCCTAATAAAATAATAAACCACTGCTTAATGTACATGTTGCGCTCCTGCTGGGGTATTAGCCAACATACTTTGCGGCTCTAAATAAGCAATACTTAACTGCGATTCAATTAAATATTTACTTGCCACCTGCCGTACTTGTTCTGCTGTGACTTGATTAATTTTCTGCCGATATTGTGTAGAGGTTTGCCAACCTAAACCCACCGTTTCTGCCATACCTAATTTCATTGCCTGATAAAATAATGAATCTTGCTCATAGACCGAACTTGCCAAAACTTGTGCTTTAACACGCGCTAATTCAGAGCGACTGATTAAGTCCCTTTGTAAACTGCGAATTTCTGTTTTTAAAGCCAACTCCATATCTAATAATGTTTTACCTTTAACAGGCGTTGCTTCAAATAAAAATAACTCCTCTAAGCGTCCACCCAAATCATAACCAGCACCCACTGAAGTCGCAATTTGTTGCCCACGCTGCAATCGTGCAGGCAAGCGCGCACTATCACCACCATCTAATACTGCTGCCAGTACATCTAATGCATAGGCTTCCCAAGCATCAACCACTGTATTTAAACTAGGTACTTTATAGCCCATTAAAATATAAGGCACTTTAGCAGGTAATTGCACACTCATGCGGCGCACACCGACTTGCGGCATTTCTACTTGCGGCTTCAAAGCCTGCACAAGCCTTTGCGGAATTGCTGCAAAATATTGTTTTGCTAATTGCATGACCTCTGCTGCCTGCACATCACCCACCACTACCAAGGTAGCATTATTAGGTGCATACCAACGCTGGTACCATTGCTGTAAATCTGCTACTTGATAATTTTCTATATCAATCGGCCAACCTATCACCGGATTCTTATAGGGTGAACTGGTATAAGCCATTGCCATCAAATACTCCTGCAACTTTGCACGCGGATTATCTTCCGTGCGCATCCGCCGCTCTTCCATCACCACTTGCAGTTCTTTTTTTAGCTCTTCTGCAAGCAAATGTAAGTGTTGCATTCGATCTGCTTCCAACTCAAAACTGATTGCCAAGCGGGACTTTTCCAGCGTTTGAAAATATGCGGTATAATCACGCCCAGTAAATGCATTTTCCCTGCCGCCATTTTCTGCAATAATTTTAGAAAACTCACCAGCAGGATGCAAATCAGTACCTTTAAACATCATGTGTTCCAACATATGAGAGATACCAGTAACACCCGATGGCTCATAACTAGAGCCAACTTTATACCAGATTTGAGCAACCACGACGGGTGATCGATGCTGTTCTTTAACTAAGACTTTTAGTCCATTTTCCAAAATATACTCATGGACTTCAGTGGCTTGCACACTGCATGCAAAAAATAACCCTAAAAAGAGACGCGCTAACATTTATACCTTCTCTAAATAATTAAGCAGCAAGAGTGCAATAATGCCCTCGTTGCTAAACGATAAAATACCTTTATAAAGGCTTATTTTATCCCAGATATAAAATTAAAATTTACAAATCAAGCAATGACTAACGAAATAAGTACTTTATCCTGGAAAAACTACCTAGAACTCTGTAAACCAAAAGTGGTGGCATTGCTGGTTTTTACTGCCAATGTGGGTATGTTACTTGCCGTACCTGGCATGCCGCCCATTGCACTGTTTATTTATGCAACACTGGGGATTGGCCTAGCATCCGCATCAGCTGCAGCGATCAATCACTTTATTGACCAAAAATCCGATGCTGAAATGGCGCGCACCAAAAACCGCCCCTTGCCACAGGGAGATCTAAATTCAACCAATGTCCTGACCTTTGCAGCGATATTAGGCATTATTGCCATGTTGATTTTAGTTTTTCTAGTCAACACACTCACAGCAGTGCTTACTTTTTTATCCTTAATTGGCTATGCCGTTATTTATACCGTGTACCTAAAACGCATGACCCCGCAGAATATTGTGATTGGTGGTGCAGCAGGTGCAGCACCACCTGTATTAGGTTGGTGTGCCATGACGGGCGAAGTACACCCGTATGCCTTGCTACTCTTTCTATTGATTTATGTTTGGACCCCACCACACTTCTGGGCACTCGCCATTGCTAGACGTGATGAATATGCAAAAGTAAATATTCCGATGTTACCAGTGACTCATGGCACGGAATTTACTCGCTTACATATTTTGCTCTATACCATCTTATTATTTATCGTCACCCTGCTCCCCTACCTAACAGGCATGAGCGGCTTGATTTACTTAATACCAGGAACATTACTCAGTTTAGGCTTTATTTATTTTGCAATCAAAATGATGTGTACCAAAACCGATAAAACAGCCATGCAAACTTTCGGCTACTCCATTGTCTACTTAATGCTGATTTTTGCACTATTATTAATTGATCATTATTATAAATATACGTTTTAAGGCTACGAACTTAAGACGGGACTGTGGAAATTCAATCCCTTATGCAGGAGTGCAATCGCTTTAGCTATTGCTGTTTCGGAAATAGCTAAAGCGATTTCACTCCTGTCGTATGTCCCGTCTTAAGTTGGTAGCCGCTACAGGCTACGTATTTAAAACGGGGCAATTTAATTATTCTACTATCAGTTATTTACCCTGTAGGCTGGGTTAGATTAGTAAGCGAAGCGCAACTAACGTAACCCAGAATTCACACATATACTGGGCTTTTCTGGGTTACGTTT